>NZ_QEQT01000100.1:0-262474 GCF_003311655.1 Prauserella sp. PE36
GGAGGCGCTCCGCGCCGCTGCGTTTGATTCCACGCAGTGAAGGTGGCCTTCACTGCGGGCGGGCGGCGCGTAACGCGGGCGTGTTCGGGGGCGATGTGGGGGTGTCGTCCCAGTCCCCAGCGGAAGACAGCATCATGCGAATCGCCACCTCGATCGCCGTTTCGAGCGTCACCGCGGTCGCCTTCGCGGCCATGGTCGCCGGCTGCGGGGGCGAGAGCCCCGACACGTCGTCGCCGAAGGTCTGGCAGACCGGTACCCGCACGCCAACCGTCACGCTCACCGAACCGGCGGGCGGACCCACTCGAGATCGCACCTGAGGTGCGCGAACGACCATCTGAAACGGTCTCTTATTACATACCCCGCTCGGGTGGATCACACCCCCCGGACGGAAGCTGGGCAACGCGTGTCGCGTTCACTTGAGGTGTGAGTGCCCCGACGCTGCGCCAGAACGTGCGCGCACCCGAGCTCGCCGGTGACACCTGGCTGAACACGGGTGGCAAGAAGATCAAGCTCGCCGAACTGCGCGGCCGGATCGTCCTGCTCGACTTCTGGACCTCCGGCTGCATCAACTGCCTGCACGTCCTCGACGAGCTCCGCCCGCTGGAGCAGGAGTTCGCCGACGTGCTCGTGACCATCGGCGTGCACTCCCCGAAGTTCCTGCACGAGGGCGAGACCGCCGCCATCGAGGCCGCCGTCGAGCGCTACGGCGTGCACCACCCCGTGCTGAACGACCCGGACATGACCAACTGGCAGCAGTACGCCGTGAAGGCGTGGCCGACGCTCGTCGTGGTCGACCCCGAGGGTTACGTCGTGCACGTCGCGGCGGGCGAGGGTCACGCCGAGGCGCTGCGCCGCGTGGTCACCGAGCTCGTCGCCTCCCACGAGGCCAAGGGCACGCTGCGCCGAGGCGGTAGCCCGTACGTGCCCGCCGAGGTCGAGAGCACCGAGCTGCGGTTCCCGAGCAAGGCCGTGGTCACCGCAGCGGGCCGTGTCCTGGTCGCCGACACCGCCAACCATTCGATCGCCGAGTTCGCCTCCGACGCCGAGACGCTCGTGCGCCGCTTCGGCAGCGGCGAGCGCGGCGCGGCCGACGGCGCGTTCGACGTCGCCTCCTTCGCGGAGCCGTCCGGCTTGGCGCTGCTGCCCGAGGAGGTGGCCGAGCAGGTCGGCTACCACCTCGTCGTCGCCGACACCGCCAACCACCGCCTGCGCGGCGTCGACCTGCGCACCGGCGGCGTCATCACGGTGGCGGGCACCGGCGCGCAGTGGCGGGACGGCTCGGACTCCGGCCGCGCGCTGGACGTGGACCTGACCAGCCCGTGGGATGTGCGCTGGTGGGACGCCGCGGGCGGCGTCGTGGTGGCCATGGCGGGCAACCACACGCTGGGGCTGTTCGATCCGGTCGCGGGCACCGTGAGCCGCTTCGCGGGCACCACGGTGGAGGGCCTGCGCGACGGCAAGTCCACCGAGGCGTTCCTCGCCCAGACCTCCGGCCTCGCCGTGGGCAGGGACCGGCTGTGGTTCGTCGACGCCGAGACCTCCGCGCTGCGCTGGATCGAGCCGTCGGGTGACGACTTCACGGTCTACACGGCCGTCGGCACCGATCTGTTCTCGTTCGGCCACCGCGACGGCAAGGCCGCGCAGGCACTGCTGCAGCACCCGCTCGGTCTCGCCGTGCTCGGCGACGGCTCGGTGGCGATCGCCGACACCTACAACGGCGCGATCCGCCGCTACGACCCCGCTTCCGGCGAGGTCAGCACGCTGGCGAGCGGCCTGGCCGAGCCGGCCGGGCTGGTCGTCACCGACGCCGGGGTGCTCGTGGTCGAGACCGCGGCGCACCGGCTGCGGCCGCTCGACGCCTCGGCGGCGGGCCAGGTGGACGGCGAGGCGCTCGCCGTGCGCAGGCCCCCGACGGTGCTCGCGCCCGGTGCGCTGGACTTCTCCGTGGTGTTCGTGCCACCGCCCGGCGAGCGGCTCGACGACCGCTTCGGCCCGTCCACGCGGCTGGAGGTGAGCGCTTCGCCTCCGGGCCTGCTCGCCGAGGGCCAGGGCAGCGGCACCGAGCTGACCCGCACCATCAAGCTCGCGGAGGGCTTCGGTGAGGGCGTGCTGCAGGTCGTCGCTCAGGCGGCCAGCTGCGACAGCGACGCGGAGCACCCGGCGTGCCGCGTCACCCGGCAGGACTGGGGCGTCCCGATCCGCATCGATCCGGACGGAGAGCGCAGCCTGCGCCTGGTGATGGCCGGAAACCCGGCCACCTGACGGACGTAGCATTAGCTCCGTGTCAGACAGCAGGAACCCCGTCGCGCCGGATGCCAAGCTCGAGATTCAGATGTTGCACGATCGGGTGCTCGTCCGGGTCCCGGTGGACGAGGGCGAGCGCCGCAGCAGCAGCGGCATCGTGATTCCGGCAACGGCTCAGGTCGCTCGCCGTCTCTCCTGGGGAAACGTGCTCGGCGTGGGGAACAATGTACGGAATGTGAAGGTCGGCGACCGGGTGCTGTTCAACCAGGAGGACCAGCTGGAGGTGGAGATCCAGGGTGACGCGTACCTGGTGATGCGGGAGCGCGACATCCACGCCATGGCCAGCGAGCGGGCGGAGCACGGTACAGGCTTGTACTTGTAGGCGTACGTCGGTGGAGGGGGTCGAGTGCGGGAGGAACACTTCTGGCCTGACTGGGACACCGATCCCATGCCCAAGGCGGCACACCAGGCCTTCTCTGCGTACCCCCAGGTGGGCAACGACGACGAGCTCATCGAGGAGCTCCTCCAGCCCGACGAGCCGCGCAGGCCGCCGCCACCCACCACCGGCAAGCGGGTCCGGCGCGGCCTCGGCAGGGCCTTCATGCTGGTCGGGGGCGCCGCCGTGGTGTTCGTGCTGCTGTACGCGGCGGACCTCTTCCTCAGCGCGGGCGACGTGCCTCGCGGGGTCACCGTCAGCGGCGTGGACGTCGGCGGGCTGACGCCGTCCGCCGCGGAGGACACGCTCCGGCGGGAGCTCGAACCACGCCTCACCGAGCCGCTGACGGTGCGGGCCGGCGACGTGGAGACCACGCTGGAGCCGGAGAGCGCCGGGCTCAGCCTGGACTGGCGGGCGACCGTCGACCGGGCGGGCAGCCAGCCGCTGAACCCCTTCACGCGCATCGCGTCGTTCTTCACCTCTCGCGAGGTCGGCGTGGTCAGCAAGGCCGACGACCAGACGCTACGGGAGGCGCTGCACGCACTCGCCGACAAGCGGATCGACTATCCGGTGGTGGAGGGCGACATCGGCTTCCACCGCGTCGGCGGCGACGACGAGGGCGGGGTCCGCCCGTTCGTCGTCCGGCCGCAGGCGGGCCAGCGGCTCGCGGACGTCGACGGCGCCATGGCGATCGTGAAGAAGGGCTGGCTCAACGATCGCGTCGTTGAGCTGCCGGTTGCGGTCACGTCTCCGCGGGCGACGATGGCCGGCGTGCAGGCCGCGCTGGAGCGGACGCGCCCGCTGGTATCCGGCCCGGTGACGCTGCGCGGCGAGGGCAGGACGGCCGTGCTCACACCGAGGAACGTCAGCGCGGCCCTGCGCTTCACCCCCGCCGAGGGCGGTGGGCTGAGCATGACCCTCGACCGCGCGCCGCTGCAGGAGGTGGTGCGGCCCCAGCTCGCCGGCACCGAGAGGGAGGCACGGGACGCCGAGCTGCGCTTCGTGGGCACCTCGCCGGAGATCGAGCCGTCCGAACAGGGCACGCGGATCAACTGGGAGCGCACCTTCGCGCCGTTCCTCGACGTCGCGGGCAAGCGCGAGGGACGGGACCTGCCCGTGGTCTACGACGTGCGCGAACCGGAGGTGACCACCGAGGCGGTGCGGGGGCTCGGCGTCAAGGAGGTCATCGGCGAGTTCAGCACCAGCGGCGTCTCCGGGCCCGCCGCGCGCAACGTCGCGGCGATGGTCGAGGCCGTGCACGGGACACTCGTGCGCCCGGGCGAGACGTTCAGCCTCAACGCGCACACGGGCGCCCTCACGGCGTCGAAGGGCTATGTGCTCGCGCCCGCGAACGAGGACGGCACGGGCGCCGACGTGCTCGGCGGCGGTGTCTCCCAGTTCACGAGCACGCTCTACAACGCCGTCTACCTCGCGGGCCTCGCCGACGCCGGGCACACCGCGCACGAGCACTTCGACGACCGCTACCCGCTCGCGCGCGACGCGATCACCCTGCGCTCGGACGGCTCCCGGGTCGACTTCGCGTTCACCAACAACCTGCGCAAGGCCGTGGGCATCACCGCGACCGCGGGCGGATCGGGCGTCACCGTGAAGATCTGGGGCACCCGGCAGTACCGCGTCGAGAGCTCCACCGCTGATCGGACCGACTTCGAGCGGCCCGAGGTGCTGCGCGAGCGGCGAGAGGGCTGCGTGCCCTCGGACGGCGAGTTCGGCTTCACGGTGTCGGACACGCGGGTGCGCTACGACGTCGCGACCAACCGGGAGGCCGGCCGCGAGACAACGGAGGTCCGTTACGCCCCGAGGCCGGTGGTGATCTGCCTGCCACCGCCCGACCGGGACCGCCGCTAGCGGAGCACCACGCAGTCGTTCGCCTCCAGCTCCGGCAGCCAGCCGGGTTCCCGCAGGTCCCGGTTCCAGCGCAGGTCGAGTTTGGCGAGCTTGGGCAGGCCGAGCAGCGATTCGGGCAGCTCGCGCAGCCCGTTGTCGCGCAGGTCGAGCGTTCGTAGGTCGGTGAGCTTGCCGATGGTGTCGGGCAGCCTGCTGATGCGGTTGCCGCGCAGGTGCAGCTCCCGCAGAGCGGTGAGCTCGCCGATCGACTCCGGCAGCGCGGCGAGCCGGTTGTGGTAGAGGCGCAGCTCCCGCAGCGCGGTCAGGCCGCTGACGGCCTCGGGCAGCTCGGTGAGCGCGTTGTCTGTGGCGCCGAGGTAGCGAAGCCTGTGGAGCTTGAACAGGGACTCCGGAAGCGAGACCAGCCGGTTGTCGCTGAGGTACAGGTACTCGGTGAGGTTCGGCAGCTCGCCGATCTCGTCGGGCAACGACGTGATGGCGTTGTGGCCGATGTCGAGTGTGTGTACCCGCGACAACCGGCTGATCCGTGGGGACAGGTCGGTCAGATCGTTGTCAGCGAGGATCAGCACGCGCAGCTCGCGGAGGTCCCACAGCCAGTCCGGAACCGTCGTGAGGCGGTTGCGGTAGACGTTCAGCTCCCTGAGCCCGGTGAGTTCCCTGACCGAGTCGGGAAGCCGGCTGAGTCCCTTGCCCGCGAGGTCCAGCGCGTGCGTCTCCACGATGGACCACTCTAGCTAGGTACGCAGGCGTTTCCTGTTCTTGCCGTACAGGCCGGCAACCAGCGAGACGCCGATCGCGGCGATGCCGAGCTGGGTGATGAACTCAAGCCAGTCCCATCCATCGGTGTCGGCGTAGCCGATCCCGCGCGCGATCGCGGTACCGAGGAACGCCGCGGCGATGCCGACGAGGATCGTCAGCCAGATGGGGATGCCCTGCTTACCGGGAGCGATCAGCCGGCCCAGCACTCCGAGTAGCAGGCCGACCAGTATCGCGGAGATGATTCCCGAGACAGCCATGGTCTCCACTCCTGTTCCGTGTCAACGAATGACCACACAGGAGTACCCAACTGATCCCCTGGTAACCGCCCGTAAACGCACCCAAGGCCACCTTTGGTGCGTTCAACGCACCAAAGGTGGCCTTGGGGAGCGTTCCCGTCAGAACGCGGCTTCGGGAACGTCCATCAGGTCGTTGTCGGCGGCCTCGACCACCGCGCGGCGAGCGGTCAGCTCCGGCAGCACGCTCTTGGCGAAGAACGACGCCACCGCCACCTTGCCCTGGTAGAACGCGGTGTCCTTGGCCGACGCACCGCCGTCGAGCTTGGCCAGCGCGATCTCGGCCTGCTTGAGCAGCTGCCAGCCGACGAGCAGATCACCGGCCGAGAGCAGCAGCCGCACGGTGTGCTGGCCCACCTTGTAGGTGTTGCGGACGTCCTCCTGCGAGGCCGTCAGGTAGCCGATCATCGAGCCCAGCATGCCCTGCACGTCGTCCAGCGCCTGCTTGAGCAGCGCGCGCTCGTTCTTGAGCCTGCCGTTGCCCGCTTCCGACTCGATGAACTTCGTGATCTCCCCCGCGATGTAGGTGAGGGCCTTGCCCTTGTCGCGGACGATCTTGCGGAAGAAGAAGTCCATCGACTGGATGGCCGTGGTGCCCTCGTACAGCGAGTCGATCTTCGCGTCGCGGATGTACTGCTCGATCGGGTAGTCCTGCAGGAAGCCGGAGCCACCGAGCGTCTGGAGCGACTGCACGAGCTGCTCGGTCGCCCGCTCGGAGCCGACGCCTTTGACGATCGGCAGCAGCAGGTCGTTGACGCGCTCGGCCAGGTTCAGCGACTCCTCATCGCCCTCGCCGGTCCAGATCTGGTCCTGGAACGACGCGGTGTAGAGGTACACCGCTCGCAGGCCCTCGGCGTAGGCCTTCTGCAGCATGAGCGACCGGCGCACGTCGGGGTGGTGCGTGATGGTGACGCGCGGAGCGGTCTTGTCGAGCATCTGCGTCAGATCGGCGCCCTGCACGCGCTCCTTGGCGTACTCGAGAGCGTTGAGGTAGCCGGTGGACAGCGTCGCGATGGCCTTGGTGCCCACCATCATGCGGGCGTACTCGATGACCTGGAACATCTGCGCGATGCCGTCGTGCACCTCGCCGAGCAGCCAGCCCTTGGCGGGCGTGCCGTGCTGGCCGAAGGTCAGCTCGCAGGTCGTGGAGACCTTGAGGCCCATCTTGTGCTCGACGTTCGTCACGAAGGCGCCGTTGCGCTCACCCAGCTCGCCGGTCTCGGAGTCGAAGTGGAACTTCGGCACGAGGAACAGCGAGAGGCCCTTGGTGCCCGGCTTGGTCTCGATGCCGGGGCCCTCGGGGCGGGCGAGCACCAGGTGCATGATGTTCTCGGTCATGTCCTGGTCGGCGGAGGTGATGAAGCGCTTGACGCCCTCGAGGTGCCAGGAGCCGTCCTCCTGCTTAACGGCCTTGGTGCGGCCCGCGCCGACGTCGGAGCCCGCGTCGGGCTCGGTCAGCACCATCGTGGCGCCCCACGCGCGCTCGATCATGATGCGCGCCCAGCGCTTCTGCTCCTCGGTGCCGTTCTTGTCGACGATCATGGCGAAGTTCGGGCCCGCCATGTACATGAACAGCGCCGGGTTGGCGCCGAGGATCAGCTCGGAAGCCGCCCACTGCACCGTCGGGGGCAGGCCGAAGCCGCCGAGGTCGTTGGTGAGGCCGATGCGCCACCACTCGCCGTCCCACAGCGCCTGGTAGCTCTTCTTGAAGGACTCCGGCAGGGTCGCGGAGAAGGTCTTGGGGTCGTAGACCGGCGGGTTGCGGTCGGCGTCGGCGAAGGACTCGGCGAGCGGTCCGACGGCGAGGTTGTTCAGCTCGGACAGCACGCCGCGGGCGGTCTCCTCGTCGGACTCCGCCAGCACGCCCTTACCGAGGCGTTCCTGTACGCCGAGCACCTCGAAGAGGTTGAACTCCAGGTCTCGGACGTTGCTCTTGTAGTGGCCCATGTCGTCGCTCCGTACGGGTCGTTCGGGTTTCCGGCTGGGCACTCCTCGATCGGACATCACTGCCCTACTCGCCGGTAACATCAAGAATATTACCTGCAAGTAACCCTCGGCAAGGCAGCTCGCCCATTTGTGACGAAGAGATCGCCTAGTGCCTTCCGCCGGGGGGGGGCACTAGGTAGGTCCGTTCTGGACGGGTGGCGAGAGGACCTCGCGGGACGCGCCGAGTGAGTCGTCGGCCTTGGCGATCAGGATTCCGCTGCGAAAAGCCGTGGTCACGGCATGGGTGCGATCCTTGGCCGACAGCTTCCGCAGGATGCTCTTGACGTGAGTGCGCACGGTCTCCACCGACAGGAACAGGACCTTCGCGATGGCGGAGTTCTCCAGCCCTTCCGCCACGAGCTGCAGCACCTGGTACTCCCGGCGCGACAGCGGCATCTGCGGCCGGTGCGCCGCACTCATGGCCTGCCCGTTCGTGGTCGGCGGCTGCCGCTTGGGCCGCGCGGTCAGCGCCGCCAGTGATGGGTCGATGTAGCGGCGGTCGACGTGCGCCCTGCGGATCGCCTCGGCCAGCCGCCTCGGCTCGGCCGATCGCAGCAGCACCCCGTGCGCCCCGGCCGAGACCGCTGTGGAGAGGAACTGGGCCGTCCGCTGCGCCTCGCGCACCAGCACGACGATGACCAGCGTCGGGTCGCCGTCGCTCAGTAGCCGGATCAGGTGGCAGTGCGGGTCGAACCCCGAGTCGACGATCACGATGTTGGGGCGGAGCTGCTCGCACAGCTGCAACGAGGCGTGGTGGTTGGTGGCGTAGCCGACCCAGCGCAGACCCGGTGTGCGACTGATCAGCGCGTTGAGCCCCTCGCGGAAGATCGGCACCGGATCCAGTGCCGCGACGGTCAGCGCGCGGGTCCCCGCCGCGCCGAGCGCCGGGCCTGGCCTGCCCCTGTCCATGCTGTGCGTCATTCGTACTCCGTCTCCAACGCGCCCCGCTTCTGGAACGCGCTCGCTTGCCGTGAACACGGCCCCCCTTGAGGTCGCCCCGTGTCCTCCGGTGCTGGGACGCGTTGATAACAACCTCGTGACGCTTTGGACGACCATTCAATTAATCCATGACGGAGTTTCCCCCAGTCGGGGGGCTCTCACTTGGCTGAGCTGCGCCTATGTGCCGCCTGGTGCACGCGACCCTGGGTCACCGCGCGGCGGCGCGCAGTCGCGCGAACTCCTCGGCGAGCTTGGCGGGCGTCCAGTGCGCGTTGAGCCCGCTCGGGTTGGGCAGTAGCCACACCGGCACGCCGCTGACCTGCTCTTCCTGTGGGCCGACCACGGCCTTGGGCCTGCCGAACGCGGCCCGGTACGCGGTGATTCCGACGACCGCGAGCCAGCCGGGGCGGTAGCGGGCTACCTTCCTGGTGAGATCTATGCCACCCGCGCGCAGTTCCTCAGCGGTGAGCTCGTCGGCCCGCGCCGTGGTTCGCGCTACGAGGTTGGTGATGCCGAGGCGAAATCCGAGCAGCTCGGCCTGCTCGCTCGGCGCGAGCAGGCGGGGCGTGAAGCCGCTGCGATGCAGGGCGGGCCAGAAGCGGTTGCCCGGCCTGGCGAAGTGGTAGCCGGTCGCCCCCGAGTACAGGCCCGGGTTGATCCCGCAGAACAGCACACGCAGACCCGGCGCGATGACATCGTCGATGGTGCGGCCATGCGCCGCGGCGAGCTGCTCCCTCGTCGGCCGTTGCGGCATGAAAAGGAGTGTGACCGCTTGGGCGCTGTGGTACTCAGTCGCCATGCCTGCGCGGGTGCTCGCCATCGCTGTTGACTGTGCCGACGCGGAGCGCCTCGCCGCCTTCTGGCGCGAGGCGCTCGCCTATCCGGAGCCGCGCCGCTGGCGCGACGCCGACGGTGTGGAGTACGTGGAGCTCGACGGCGACCCGCCGTTGGTCTTCCAGCCGGTGCCCGAGGAAAAAGCGGGCAAGAACCGGCTGCACCTCGATCTGGCGCCCGCGGAGGGTGATCAGTACGTCGAGGTCGAGCGGCTCATCGGCCTCGGAGCCACCGTGCTGGCCGACGAGGAACGCCATCCGTGGGTGGTGCTCGCCGACCCCGAGGGCAACGAGTTCTGCGTCCTGCCGCGCCGCTGACCAGCGAGGGTGGCGCGAACCACACTTGATTGCGTACTCTGTGTGATCCGCCGCACACGACGCATCAAGGGGGATGGCGTGCAACTGGCATGGGTCATCGGCCTCGCGGTGCTGTTCCTCACGGCCGCCGCCTTCACTGTCGCGCTCGAAGACCGCCGGGCCGCGCGACGGCACGCGCAGCGTAGGCAGGCGAGGTTGGCCCGGCTCGGTGAGGTCGACCCGCTCGCACCGGCACGGTTGCAGGCTCGGCTGGGGCAGCGCCCGCAGAGCTGACGGTGCGCGACGGCCCGCGCAGCGCTACGAACAGCGCGGCGGCGATCCAGCCGAGCAGCGCGCCGGCCGTGTTGCTCATGAGGTCGTCGACGTCGAAGATCCGGTAGGCCTGCGGCGCGGTACCGAAGTTGGCCGTCACCTGCGTGAACTCGATCAGCAGTGAGGCGCCGAAACCGAGCAGCACCGTGCGGGCGGCGCCCTGGCGCCACAGCATCCTGGCGAAGATCCCGAGCGGCACGAACAGCAGCACGTTCATCGCCAGCTGCTGGAAGGTCTGCGTGAGCAGGGCGGCCGAGGCGGGCTCGTGGTGTTTCGCCAGCTCCGTGCCGATGTCGGTGACCCATTGGAAGGGCACGAGCTGCACCGTCTGCGCGAGCGGCGGGGTGCCGGGGCCGGGCAGCGGGAGCAGCACCACCGCGACGGCGAGGCACGCGTAGAGCGTCACCCCCGCCGTCACGGCGATGCGCTTGGGCAACACGCGGCCGAAGCGCGCGTACTGCGTCAGCACCTGTGGAACGAGCAGAGTGCCCCACACCACGAGAAAGCCGAGCAGCCCGTATCCGAGTGCCGTTTGCTGTGCCCAAGTCATGATCTCAAGCTATGGCGCGCTGACCTGCGTTGACCTCGGTCGAAGGGCCGCTGATCTACTGCCGCGTCGGCCATTCGGCCGATGGCCGTCCGGCCGGATGGCGAGTTCCCATTTCACCAAGACCCGGTGAGGGAACCGGCGGAGAATCGGCGCATGCCGACGTGGGAAGACGTGGTCGCCATCGCCATGAAACTGCCGGAAGTCGAGGAGTCGACGTGGTACCGCACGCCCTCGCTGAAGGTCGCGGGCAAGGGTTTCGCCCGCCTTCGCGCCGAGGCGGAGGGCGGATTGGTGCTGATGTGCGGGCTCGACGAGAAGGCCGCCCTGCTGGAGTCCGGCGACCCGGCGTTCTACACGACCCCGCACTACGACGGGTACGGGGCGATCCTGGTGAACCTCGAGCTCGTCGACGCCGGTCAGCTGACCGAGCTGATCGAGGAGTCCTGGCGGCTCAAAGCCCCGGCCCGGTTGCGGAAGGCCCTGGACGGCGGCTGAGTTCGGCGTTGCGGGCGAACCAGCCGATCCAAGCGCGTTGCCATGGCGCCTCTACGGCCCAGCGGTGGTAGTGCTTGCGCGTCCACATGAACGCCTCGCGCGGGGTCAGCCCGCCGAGGGTCGCCATGCAGGCGATGGCGGTGCCGGTGCGGCCGATGCCGCCGTGGCAGGCGACCTCTACGGCGGCGCCCGACTTGGCGCGCTCGTGCAGGGAGACGATGCTCGCGGCCGCAGCGCGCCAGTCCGAGGGCAACCACCCGTCCACCCACTGCACCCACTCGTGTTCCCAGGGCAGCGAGGCGCCGTGGCGGCGGCGCAGGATATGGGCGCCGAGGTAGAGGCCGAACTCGGGCGGCGGGCCGCCGGGCCAGGCCTTGCCGAGGCCTCGCCCGCGAACCCAGACGCCGTCCGGCAGCCGGGTCGCGCCGATCAGTGCCGCGCTCGCCATGTCCCGATTATGAGAAATGCCGGAAGACGCAGGCAACGATGCGCGGCCCGAATTCGGTTGCGGCCGCCGATAGCGTTCCAACCGTGACAGCTGCCGTCCGACTCATCCGTAGTGCCCGGTTGTCGTCCGTTGCCGAGTACGCCTACGCCTCCGCGGTGTCCCTCAAGGCCGATCGCCTGATCTTCGCCGCGGGCGCGTGCCCGCTTGACGCCGAGGGCAACACCGTCGCACCCGGTGACTTCGCCGGTCAGGCCCGCCAGGTGATGGACAACCTCGAGATCGCGCTCGCGGAGGCCGGCGCGAAGCTCGGCGACGTCGTCAAGACCACCGTGTACGTGGCTTCGGCGCGCCAGGCCGACCTGGTCGCGGCGTGGGAGGTGGTGCGTGACCGTTTCGGCGAGCACGACGCGCCGAGCACTCTGCTGGGCGTCGCGGCGCTGGGCTACGACGACCAGCTGGTCGAGGTGGAGGCCGTAGCGGCGGTTTAGGCCGCGGTGGCCGTGGATGGCAAGTTGGACGTGCCGTCGGCAGCGGTCGAGTGCGTCGCCGGCCAGGCGGACGACGTGGAAGGGGTCCATGACCGCGACTGCGTCGGGGAGCTCCTCGGTGGTGGCGGTCTTGAAGCCGGTGAAGCCGTCCATCGCGACGACTTCGACCGTGTCGCGCCACGCGGTGGGACGTTCGGCGAGCCAGGTCTTGAAGGCGTGCTTGGAGCGGCCTTCGACCATGTGGAGCAGCCGGGCGGGGCCGGAGCCGTTGCGGATGCCGGTCAGGTCGATGATCACGGTGACGTACTTGTCGCCTCGGCCGCCAAGGCCGTGTCCTGCCGCAACACATGCCCACAGCCGGTGCACCGGTAGCGGCGCACGAGCACCACCAACATCGTCGGACGCCAGCCCAGCGGCTCGTGTGCCAACCGGCGGGTCACGGTGTCGCGTGGGCTTCCCTCGCAGCCGCAGCGTCGGAACCACTGATCGGGCTCGACGACCCCGCACCTGAGGACGGCTCGGTCGGGTTCGAGGCGTGCAAAAGTAGCGCCAGGCAAGTCGAGGTCTTCTGGATGGGCAGTTCGAGATCCTCGGGAAATCTGGACTTCTACTCTGGACTGAGGTGATCCCCACCGGCTGTGGCGATCACGAGGTCTTCTCCTCCGACCGGGCTGAGGCCATCGCGGCGGTGGGCGAAGTAGCGCTCGTGCAGCGCGGTCGAGGTCACGACTTCGACCTCGGCGAACCCCGCCTGGCGGGCAAGACCGGCGGCCTGGTCAGGTGTCAACAGGCTCAGCCAGGGATGCCCGGAGGCGGCGGCGCCCTTCGCGGCGCCTTCGAGGATGGGGCGGACCTCGGGCGGTGCCATCTCGATCGGTCGTGAGTAGCTGAACACCATGATCGAACCCGCTGCCAGCGAAGCAGGCTGGCGTAGCGTCGTCGAGATCGCCTCCGGTGTGAGGTACATGGTCACACCGAGCATCGAGACAACCGTTGGCACTGCGGGATCCAGTCCGGCCTCGACCGCTTTGTCGAGCCACGATTCACCGGCTTCAAAATCGACAGGCACCAGGTGCAGCCGCGTCGAGTCGAAAAGCCCGAGCTGCACGAGCCGCGCCCTCTTCCATGCCTGGGTCGCGGCCGCGTCGATCTCGAAGACACGCACAGGGCCCTTGTGTCGCTGAGCGAAGGTGTCGAGGCCGGCGCCAAGGATGACGTACTGGCCCGCACCAGAGGCGATCACCGTGTCCTCGACGGCCCTGGCTCGGGCGACGATCGAAGCGCGGTTGGCGCGCGTCCGTGCAGGGTCCATGTCTGGACGTGCCCGCCACGTTTCATCCACCCCCGCGATCTCGGCCCCGATCGCGTCGTCGAGAACGTGCGGTGGATCGTCCACCAGCGTGTGCAGCCCTCGCCACAGCGCCGTACGCACTGCGGTGGAGTCGGGTTCCTCGGACACGCCCTCAGGCCTGTTCCGATGTGTGGCCGCTTAGCGGCGCCTGGAGGCCCCACACGCGCCCGTCGGGATCGCGCAGGGTGGTCATCATGGTTCCGAAGTGCGTCGGCTCGAACGGGCCTTCGAGGCCAAGGTCCTTCAGTTGCTGCTCGGCTGCTTCGGCGTCGGCGATCCTCAGCACTAGTTGCATGCCCGGAGTGCGGTCCTCGGGAATCTCGGCGATGAACACCGGCGGCCCGACCTTGCTGCGCAGTTGGCCGGACTGATGATCGGTCTCGAACTCGATCTCGTACCCCAATGCCTGGAAGAACCGGGCCGCCTTGCCCCAGTTGTGCGTCTCCAGGAACAGAGCCTCAATGCCCTCGCTCACCATGTCAGTTCTTCATCCTCTCGCTGGATCCGGGTTGTGAGCCGTCTGCTTGGTCCAGATAGGTCGCCAGTGCCTCAGTCACGATCGAGCTCAGCGATCGCTCCGATTCGACTGCGTGGTGCTTGACGCGCTTGATCAGCTCCACCGGCAGGTACACGTTGAACTGCTTGACCTCATCGGTGCTCACGTCGCGATGCTAGCATGCTAGGAACCTAGGTTAGGAGAGACGGCCGGCGCCGATCCGCGAGCGGAGCGATCGCGTTGCCGCTTCCAGAAGCACTGGCGATCCGGGCCGATTCATCCGAGTTGTTCGCCTGGAAGGAGTCGCCGCAGTTCTAAGCAATCGAAAGCAGCCGGCGGACCAGCGCTACACCCTGAACTGTGATGAGCCCGAAAACCGGCCAGGACATGATCTCAACCTGCTTGGAGGTACACCGATGTCCGAAGAACTCGACGACGAGAAGCTGTCCGGCATGCTCGTGCGCGGGCTCAGCCCGACCACGGTCACCCTCGCCGACTACGACCCCGCCTGGCCTGCCCGCTACGAGGCCCGCGCCGCGGAACTGCGCAGGATCCTCGGCGACCGGGCGAGGCTCATCGAGCACATCGGCTCGACGTCCGTGCCAGGGCTTGCGGCGAAACCGATCATCGACATCGTGGTGGGCATCGCCGATCCCGACGACGAACCGGCCTACCTGCCTGCTCTCGAAGCGGCGGGCTACGACCTGCGGGTGCGGGAACCAGGCCACCGCTGCTTCCGCGCGGGCGAGCCCGACGAGCCCGTGAACCTTCACTGCTACCCGCCCGACCACGTCGAGGTGCACCGGTACCTGGCCTTCCGTGACCGGCTCCGCGCCGACGCGGGTGACCGCGAACTGTACGAGGCCACCAAGCGCGAGCTGGCCCAGCGCGAATGGCGGGACATCAACTACTACGCCGAGGCCAAACGCCCGGTGATCTTCGAGATCCTCGCCAGGGCGGGCTGGCGGGAGCCGTAGCGTCACAGCTCGACGATCTCGTCCCAGAGTCCGGGAAATCCTTGGCGCTCCATGTAGGTGCCGAAATCGACGAAACGACGGACATCGAGGTCAGCGTCGGGCGGCCACACGGCGTCGCACTCGTCGCAGATGCGGATCAGTTCCTGCGTTCGAACGATCTTGGCCGTAAGGACAACGCCCTGACCGTGGCATCTGGGGCACGGGACCGCGTCACTCATGTTCGACATCTCCGGTTGGGCTGGGTGGAGCCGTAGCTACTCGGTGACGGTGAACGGCAAGGCGGGTGTGAGCAGGCTGCGGCCGTCGTCCAGCGCGACGACGGTGCGCAGGGCCCACTCGCCCGGCGGGATGGCGTAGCCGAGCGCCCGGTCTAAGCTCGCCGTGCCGACGAGCAGCGGGATCACCCGCGTTGCCCCACTGGGGACCTTGAAGCGGACGTACGGTCCACGGTGCGCACCGGCAAACCCGCCGACCACGTGATGGGTTGCGGGATCAACGACCACCGCCGTCAGGTGCCTGCCCGTTCGGACCGTCACACTCTGGTCGGTGTGGTTGGTGAGGCGCAGCCCGTGCCTGCCCGTGTGGCCGGACCTGATGGACAGCGGTCCGTTCAGCTCAACGGTCAGTTCGGCAGAATCCCCGAGCGGCGCATCGGGCACCGGCACCGGAACCCGGGCGCCGCGCGGTGGGAAGGACAGCGCACCAACGGTCAGTTCGACGTCGTCGCCGAACCGGGCATGCAGCTCCTCGGCCACGCTCAACGCCCAAGGCGCGAGCTGAACGCCGAACGGCGGCAGCCGGTGGTCGTCAACGCGGGTATCGGGAAACCTGGTCAGCGGGCAGGGCTTCTCGTCGAGCAACCGGTTCAGCTCGACCTCGAGCGAGTCCCAGACAGGGTGCACGTTCAGCGGGTCTCCATTCGGCCGGCCGCATGTCATGATCGCGGCGATGAGTGAACTGGAACGAGATCCCCGTCCGCTGGAGGGCCGGGTCGCGGTGGTGACCGGGGTGAGCAGGCGCGGTGGCATCGGGTACGCGATCGCCCGCCGCCTGGCAGTTTACGGCGCGAGCGTGTTCCTGCAGCACTTTCAGCCGCACGATCGCGAGCAGGACTGGGGCGCCGACGATCTCGACGCGGTGCTGGACGGCGTGCGCTCGTGCCTCACCGGCAGTGCCGCGAAGGTCGCGCACGGGCACGCCGATCTCGCCGAACCCGAGTCACCGCAACGGATCGTGGACGCGGCCGTCGCCGAGTTCGGGCACGTGGACATCCTGGTGTGCAATCACGCGCTGACCGGTGCCGACGGGCCGCTCGGCGAGCTGTCCGCCGTCGAGCTCGACCGGCACTGGGCCGTCGACGCCCGGTCCTGCATCCTGCTCGCGCAGGCCTTCGCCAACCAGCACGACGGTCGCGAAGGCGGCGCTGCGATCTTCCTGACCTCGGGGCAGAGCCTCGGCCCGTTGCCGGGCGAGGTCGCGTACGGGGCCGCGAAGGCCGCGCTCGAAGGCATCACGGTCACGCTCGCCGATCAGTTGGCGGATCAGGGAATCCGGCTCAACACGGTCAACCCCGGCCCGGTCGACACGGGCTATCTGACCGAGGACATGTGGCGCATGGTGGCCCCGATGTTCCCGTTCGGCCGTTACGGCGAGCCGGACGACCCGGCGCGGCTGATCAGCTGGTTGGTGACCGACGAAGCCCGTTGGGTGACGGGTCAGGTCATCAACACCGAGGGCGGCTTCGGCCGCTGGCGCCCGAGGGGTTGAGCGGTGCCCCGGTTCGAGGATCCGGCTTCCTATGGCGAGGCGTGGGCGTCGGTGTACGACGATCGGTTCGGGGGTTCCGACGTGGCGCCCGCGGTCGAGCTGCTGGCGAGCCTCGCGCAGGACGGGCGGGCGTTGGAGCTGGGGATCGGCACCGGCCGGGTGGCGCTGCCACTCGCCGCGCGTGGCGTCGAGGTGGCCGGCGTCGATGTCTCCGAGGCGATGGTGGCGCGGATGCGCGACAAGCCGGGCGGCCAGGCCATCCACGTCACCGTCGGCGACATGGCCGATGTGCCCGTGGAGGGGTCGTTCCGGCTGGTCTACGTGGTGGCCAACAGCTTCTTCGCCTTGCTCACGCAGGCCAGGCAGGTCGATTGCTTCCGCGCTGTGGCCCGGGTGCTGCAGCCCGGCGGCTCGTTCGTGCTGGAGTGCTTCGTCCCAGACCCTGGACGGTTCGATCGCCACGTCCGGCCACTGGCGGTGACAGGGGAATCGGCGAGCTATGAGATCGCGCGGCACGACCCGGTGCACCAGCGCGTCGACTCGCAGCACGTGACCGTGACCGAACAGGGAAACCAGCTGCGCCCGGCGGCGCTGCGCTACGCGTGGCCTGCGGAACTCGATCTGATGGCGCAGCTGGCGGGCCTCCGGCTCGGGCACCGCCACGGAGACTGGGACCGCCGACCGTTCGACGCCACGAGCACGAAACACGTGTCGATTTATCGCGCCCGCTGACCGCAGTCGCCCCTTCGGTCGCCTTTCGTCAAGACCCGGGCACGTTGCGTCACGTCGTGTTAGCCCCCGCCGAAGACCATGGGCATCAGGTTGCCTGGTCACAGGGTGTGTATCTCTGAACTGGGACACGACGAGGGGAGACGACGTGCCCGGCGACGACTCGACAGCACGGAATGTCCCGACTCCGCCGGTGATCGGTTTGGACGAGGGCGCTACGGAGACGGACCTGGTCTACCTCCCGTCCGAACGGGTGCGACAGGGGGATGCGGAAGCGACCGTCGAGCTCCGGCGCCTCGAGGACGGGCGGCTGGTCGTTCTCGCGTACACGTCAGTGGAAGCGCTCGTCGAAGGATGCGGCGAGCGGCAGCCGTGGCTCTCGGTGCGCAGCGAATACCTGGAACAGATCGTCAGTGGCAGCGGGGCGACCGAAGTGCTGTGGAACGCGGTGCTGCCCGACGAACAACGGCAGGAGGCGCCCGTTTCAGGGGGACAGTCGTGAACGGATACGCAGCCGACCCTGGAGGCCTGGACGGCATCGCCTCGAAGCTTCGCAACGGCGCCAACTCCTTGGAAGAAGGAGCGGCTTCGCCGCCGCCACCTCCCGACGCGGGTGAGATCAGCGGAGTTGTCAACGGGCTCGTGGGTGCCTTGTCGACCTCGCTCGCCGGTGTGGTCGAAGGATGCGGTGCCGCCGGTGATGCCGTCGACTCGGGCCGTGAGGCGTACGAAACGGCCGAGCAGGACAGCCGCGCCGATGTCGAGAAGGCCGGCGGACGCTGAGAAAGTCTCTGGGGGGACAGCGATGCCGATCGATACCCAGATCAAGTCGAATGCGGCGAGCATCCGCACGGTGGCGCAGTGGTTGTCGACCCGAGCCGGTGAGGCGCACGGAACGGGTTCGCAGGTCTATGGAGCCCGTGGTGACTCGGAGTCGACATGGACTGGGGCCTGCGTCGGACGGCTTCCGGTCGACGATGACTCGGTTCGGTCAGCAGATCGATGGACTGGTCGGTGACCTCAACGGCACCACTGCCGCGCTGAACTCGCACGCCGACGACGTCGACACGGCGAAGTCGCGGATGTCTCAGGCACTCGAGATCGCCCGCGCGGGCGGCCTGACCGTCAACGGCCACATCATTGAGGAGCCCGGGCCGGCACCGGCCGCTCCGGCTCCCCTGCCCACCGACAAGGAACCGACGCCACGTCAGCAGCAGATCCACGACCAGGCGACGCAAGCGCAGTCCGCTCATGCGCAGCAGGTCAAGGCGTACGTCGAAGCGGAACGCGTCGCGACCCCGGCGCGCCAGAGCTTCATCGATTCGCAGAACACCTTCGTCAAGTTCGCGAAGGGGTACGCGGAGAAGGCGCCGATCAACATCGCGGACATCTCGACCGGACTCGCGGGCGCGGTCGCGCAGCGCACGAGCAACTTCCGAGCCGCGGCGAGGGCCATGGACCCGGCGATCGAGCGGGCTGCGGCCTACGCCAAGAGCGGTCGGACGAATCCGTTCGCGCAGGTGCGCGCCGATGCCCTGGAGATCGAGCGGCGGCTCGCCAAGCAGGCGGAGCTGAACAAGGCGGTGGCGACGCGAACGGCCCGTATGGTCGACAGACTTCCCTCCAATGTCAAATCCATATTGACCACAAACCTTGACTTCAAACAGGCGCAGAAACCAATTGCGAATCCTATTTTGCGTGGAGCGACAAAGGTAGGAAGTAAGCTTCCGATTGTGGGCGGCGTCATCACCGGTCTTGGGATCGGACTCGACATCGCAGGTGGCAAGGACGCGCCGACCGCGGTGTCTTCCGGTGTTGGTGGCTTCGTTGCTGGTTCGTTGGCTACCGCGGGGATCGCCGCCGCTGGAGGGCCAGTAGGCTGGGCCGTCGCAGGTGGCGCAGTGGTCTCGGCGGGAGTCGGCTTCGTTATTGAAGAGTGGGGTGACGATATCGCCGACATGGCAGGTGACGCGGTGGATTGGGCCGGAGATCGCCTCTCCGACGCAGGCAACATGATCGGCAAGGCGGGAAAGGCTGTCGGTGACTTCTTTGGCGACCTGTTCTAGGCGTTCGTATGGATATCTCTAGCCTTCCCCCGAAACCCGACCTTCTGACGGGTGAGCCGCGCCCGCCTCGTGCTCCACTGGATGCGGACGGCGCCAAACCTGGTCGCCGCCAGGGAGCCGCAATCTCGAAGGTAATGCAGCCGCCGCCTGGCGAGGGTCGAATGCTCGAATGGTTCTACCCGGACCGCACGGGACGTTTGATGGCGGGTCTTACCTTGACCCTGATCGGCGTTGTCTTTTGTGTGATCAGGGAGGGTGGATTTGGCTGGGTTGGGTACTGGTGGATCTGGTTGATATTACTACCGTGGCCATTCGTGTTCCTGCTGACCGGGCGAACTGGAAGAATGTCCGCCGGGGCCGATTGGCTCGGCATCGGCAAGGATATCTTCATCAAGACATATGAGTTGACCACGGTGAAAGTATTTGTTGACGGCGCCGCGCACGTCATCGACATGACCGATAAACAAGGCGGGTCCGTGCGCGTGAAGACCTTTGCTTTGCAGCAGAACCACGAGCTATGGGACCTGGTCTACAACGGGATCTTGCATTCGGTGCATGCGGGCGGGGCCGAGACCAACAAGCGTGCGAGGGAGTACCTGTTGCTTGACTTCCCGCCGCATCTGCGCGCTTGAGACCGTTCGTGGCGCGGCGAATGGCACGACACGCCAATTCGTCGGGGCACCGGCGTGATGGGTGTGGTGAGACTCCGCCGATTCTGCACGTGGCGGGCGAATGGCGCTGTTAAAGCCGATGCTCGCCCCGCTGTGCTGTCACGCCGGACGGATCGGCGAATCAGCACGTCCATGCTAGATCCGTGCAGTACGCTTGCCCGGATGGGGAATGCGCTCGCCGTCATTGCTGCGCTCACGTCGGTCAGCGGCGCCCTCGTCACGGTGGTGTTGGGTGCCCGGTTTGAGCGTCGCAGGCTGCTCGAACAGCGGCGGCAGGAACGCCGGGACCACACTGACCGGTACAGCGGGCCGCTACTGGCCGCCGCCTCCTCCTTGGCGAGTCGGCTGCGCAATGTTATGGATCCTGAGCAGGTCAAAGAGTTCAGCTCCGAGGACGAACAACGTGGCCAGCGATATCTCGGCTACGCGATCAATGAGACGCTGTACCGCATCGGCAGGTATCTGTGCTGGGTGCACATCACATCGCGCCACGTCCGGGTGCTCGATATGGGTAACGAGGAACGGAACCGTCAGCTGGTGCGTCGGCTCGCCGCCGTGCAGCGCGCGATCTCCAGCAGGGACGGTGACCTCACGTTCATGTTGCTCGGGGGCGAGCAGTGGGCCCTGGGTGAGCTGATGGTCGATCCGGATCGTCCGGCCGATGATCCCGGCTGCATCAGCTACGTCAAATTTGTCGACCGGCTCGACGACCCCAAGTTTGCCCGCTGGTTTCAGTCCCTGAAGCAGGACATCGCGGCCTACATATCGGACCTCGAGCGGGCGCGGCCACGGCTGACTGCGATTACGGAAGCACTCGACGACCTCATACTCCTGCTTGATCCCCGCGGTATCTGGGTGCCGTTCGACGAGAGCATCGACGCCTGACGCCTTTCCGGTCGCGCGTGGGTTCCAGGGCTTCGCTGGTAGGTAGCGGCGGGCTTGCGCGCCGCTCCTTGACTCATGTCGCTGCTGTTCACCGGGCTCGGGACGGCACCGCGTTGCGTCGGCCCACTTCAACCAGCGGTCCAAGTGGACCAAGGTCGCAGCGGATATGGGCTTCGCCGGGCCACACTTCCATGCCCTCCGCACGCTGGGAACATCTGAGCGTCCAAGGCCGGGTCTTCGACCATGGACCTGATGCGCGGATGGGCAGAGACGACATGCGTGCGGCGTTGATCTATCAGCGAGTCAAGAGCGATACCGACTAGCGGATCGCCGGCCGATTGTCAGGAGGCGTCCACTCGCAGAACGATGACGACCGGCCGATGGCGCCGCTGATGCGCCCGTGCCGGTTCGCTATGGCACGTTAATGGCACGCGAGCCGAGTTGATCTCGAAACGACGAAGGCCCAGGTCCGAAGTAGACAACTTCTGACCTAAGCCTTCGCTACGAGAGCGGATGACGGGAATCGAACCCGCGTTCGCAGCTTGGAACCAGCGTGATCATGCTGGAAAGTGGTCCTGACCTGCGGGCGAGTATGTGCGCGGGGCGCCGCTGTTGACCGTGGTTGACCGGCCTTAATGGCCCGCTAATGGCCCGCGTGCAGTCTAGGCTCACGTGCATGCTTCACATTCAGGATTACGAGAAGATCGCCGCACTACTGGCCGATGTGACCAAGGCAGATGTCTGGCAGATAGTTCACTCATATCGCGCCCACCGAAGACGAGCAGACGGCACCACCATCGAGATCACGATTGAGGTTCTCCGAGGTGAGCAGCGCGGCCTTGTTGTCGTCGCCCGGGACGAAAACGGCCGGTCGGCGACACCAGGCGAGCCAACCTGGGATCTACAGGCAGCGATCGCAGCCACCGATTGGTCCGCGCTCGGTGTCTGAGGCTGGGCCCGCCCGTTCCTCCCCGGCCCCTTTGCCCTGGCGGCCGGTTCAAGGGTGAGCGCAGCTCATCGCGTAGCGACGCCGTAGGCGCCCTTGATGCGGGCGGCTCGGCGTAAGACGATCACCGGGCGAGAAGGGGGCCTGCGAGATGACGCGCTGGTGCCAAGGGCCTCGCTGGTTGGTGGCGTGCGGCGGGTGCGCCGGCCGGAGCGTCAGCGGGAGGCCGCGCGGTTTCCGGCGGCGGCGCGCGAAGCGCGGATGGGTCACAACGACTTGCGGGCTGCGCTTATCTACCAGCGGGCCACGAGCGATGCCGACGAGCGGATCGCCGACCGGTTGTCGGAGCTGGTGGACAAGCACCGGCAGGGCACGGACGCGGCCAACTCACAGGACGATGACGACCCGGACGATGGGGCGGCTGGCGCGGTCGTGCCGGTTCGCTAATGGCCCAGTCGACGAGTTGATCTCCGAAAGCAAAACCCCCAGGTCCACATCAGACGGTGTGTGACCTGGGGGTTTCGACTTGGAGCGGATGACGGGAATCGAACCCGCGTTCTCAGCTTGGGAAGCTGATGTTCTACCATTGAACTACATCCGCAGAGCACCGAAAGCATACACGGTGCCGATCTCTCGCTCGCCACCGCCTTCCCCTTCTTGACTACTTCGGCGCAAAGTGACAACACTTGTTGTCTGAAGTCGGCGCGGGTAGGTGAGTGCGATGGCGGACGAGCGGTTGCCGGATCCGGAGTTGCTGCGGCAGGGGGGTTTCCGGCTCGCCACCAGGTTGTTCGCTCCGGGCGATCTGCGGGGCACCGAGCGGCAGGTGCGGCGGTTGCGCGAGCACGCACAGGCCGAGGATCCCCTCGCCGACGCCGTCGTCGCCATGATCCACGAGTTGCCCGCCGGTGAGGGGCGACGACTGTTCGAGCGGGCGTTGCTGAACGGCATCGACAGCCTCGACGATCCGCCTCCGGCGTTGACCGACTTCTTCCGGGACGTCGAGGCCACGCCGTACTGGGCCGACCAGGAACGGATCGAACGGGGTGCTCGCGCCATCGCCCGCACCGGAATCCTCGGCCTCTTCCCGCTCGGCGACATGTCGCTCATGGGCGGGTACCTCGCGTCCAGAGCGACGAAGGCGCTGGTCGGCACCGGTGCCATCGAGCGAACGGCGAGCAGGCGCCTCGTCGAGACCGCCAACTGGTGGATCGACGTCACCACGCCCGGCGCGCTACGGCTCGGCGCACACGGCTACGCCTCCGCCCTGCGCGTCCGGCTCGTCCACGCCCACGTCCGCGCCGCCATGAACCGCCGGCCCGACTGGGACTACGCCGCCTGGGACCGGCCCGTCAACCAGGTACAGACCGTCGGCACGCTGTTGCTCTTCTCGCTCGTCTACGTGCTCGGCATGCAGCTGCTCGGCGTCCGCTACACCGACCGCGAGCGCGCCGACATCATCCACCTCTGGCGCTACGTCGGCTGGCTCATGGGCGTCGACGAGGAGATCCTGCCCGCCACCGAGGAGGACGCCTGGCGCCTGCTCTGGCTGCTCGCGACCACCGAGTTCATCCCCGACGACGACTCGAAGCGCCTCGCCGCCGCACTGCTGGCCTCGCACGCCCAGGTCGGTGCCGGACGCGGGGCCGTCGGCAAGGTGCTCTCCCATGTCTCCGTTCGCGTCCATTCCTCGATCAGCCGACTCGTGCTCGGCAAGACCAACGCCGACTTCCTCGGGCTGCCGAACGACCCCATCGCACAGGGCCTGGTGCTGGCGGCGGCCGCGACCAACTTCGCCGCGGAGACCGTTCGCCAGTGGGTGCCCGGCGCCACGGTGCTGCAGGAGCTGATCGGCGACGCAGGGAGGCGGCGGTACGCGGAGCGCCTCGGCAAGATCTTCCGCGTCGACACCACCTACGCGCGGCACATGCGCACCGAGAGCCAGCCCGCGGCCTGAGCCCGGATAGGGTGGGCGCGTGCTACTGAGTGATCGCGACCTCCGCAAAGAGCTCGACTCCGGGCGGCTCGGGGTGGAGCCCTTCACACCGAAGATGCTCCAGCCGTCGAGCATCGACGTGCGGCTCGATCGCTTCTTCCGCGTGTTCGACAACACGAAGTACACCCACATCGACCCGCAGCTGCAGCAGGACGAGCTGACCTCGCTCGTCGAGAAGGCCGGCGAGGACCCATTCGTGCTGCACCCCGGCGAGTTCGTGCTCGGCTCCACGTTCGAGCTGTTCACCCTGCCGGACGACCTCGCGGGCAGGCTCGAGGGCAAGTCGTCGCTCGGCCGTCTCGGGCTGCTCACCCATTCCACCGCCGGGTTCATCGACCCCGGCTTCACCGGGCACATCACGCTCGAGCTGTCGAACGTGGCGAACCTCCCCATCACGCTCTGGCCCGGCATGAAGATCGGCCAGCTGTGCCTGTTCCGGCTCACCAGCGCCGCCGAGTTCCCCTACGGCTCCGCCGAGGCCGGGTCGCGTTACCAGGGGCAACGCGGGCCGACGCCCAGCCGCGCCTACAAGAACTTCGACCGAATCGACACCCGTCGCTGAGAAAATCACGCCAGGTTACAACGCAAATGCGGCACAGATAACGGTTCAATAACTCACGCTTTGGTGGTAGCTTCCGCTCTTGTGCCTACCCCGAGTTCACGCATTCGATCACTTTTAGTGATGGTGAGTGTGCTCGTGGGTGTCGCGGTTGCGGCGGGTGGTCACCTGTTGTGGTTGCGTCCGCCGGGCGGCGAATCCCCCGTCGCTCTGCCCGGCAGATCCGCGGACGATCCCCTCAACGGTTCCATCCGACGTTCCGGCCCCAACCCGGCCTCGTCGGCTCCGGTCACGGAGTCGACCTCGGCGGCGCCCACGCAGCCCTCCAGCACCACCACCTCCCCCGAAACGCGACAACCCGCGCCCGCCAACGGGCAGACGACGCGATCCCCCACCCCGGACTCCTCGTCCGCCAGCGAGTCGTCGAATCCCCCGCGCTCCCCGCACTCCCCGCCGAACCGACCCGCCCCGACCACCAGCGACCCCGAATCCTCCTCCCAGAGTCCCAGGACCGAGTCGTCCTCCGGCGGCAACTCTCCGTCGTCCACTGCGAGGGTGGTCGACCTGGTCAACGACGAGCGCGCGAACGTGGGCTGCGCGGCCGTCACCGTCGACAGCAGGCTGGCCAGGGCCGCGCAGAGGCACAGTGACGACATGGCCGAGCGCGAGTACCTCTCGCACACCTCACCAGACGGCACCACCTTCGACGAGCGGATCCGCGACGAGGGCCACCCGAGGCCCGCCGCGGAGAACATCGCGATGGGCCTTTCCAGCCCGGAGGCCGTCATGGACGCGTGGATGTCCTCCGACGGCCACCGCCGCAACATCCTGAACTGCGACATCACCACCATCGGCGTCGGCGTGAACTCCGACGGCTGGTACTGGACGCAGAACTTCGGCTACTAGAAGGCTCCGTGTCGTCCGGCGCCGGAGGCGAATCGGCGGGCCCCGTCGAGCGCCCCTGCGCCGAGCGACACGAAGCCGTGCCGCAGCTCGCCGGCCATGGCCTCCTCCTCGGTGAGGCCGTCCTGTTCCAGCAGCGACAGCCTGTCCTCGCGCAGGCAGACCTGCGGGAACGCGGCGAGCTGGGCGGCGAGCTCCTCGGCGGCCGCACGCGCCTGCCCGGTGGGCACGACGCGGTTTGCAAGGCCCATCGCCAGCGCCTCCCGCGCGGGCACCGGGCGGCCGGTGAGCACCAGGTCCAGCGCCCGGCTCGTGCCGATCAGCCTCGGCAGCCGCACGGTGCCGCCGTCGATCAGCGGCACGCCCCAGCGCCGGCAGAACACCCCGAACACGGCGTCCTCCTCGGCCACCCGCAGGTCGCACCACAGCGCGAGCTCCAGCCCGCCGGCCACCGCGTAGCCGGAGACGGCCGCGATCACGGGCTTGCCAAGGCGGAGCCTGGTCGGGCCCATCGGGCCGTTGCCGTCCTCGGTCACCTGGTTCGACTCGGGCGTCCCGAGCGCCTTGAGGTCGGCTCCCGCGCAGAACGTGCCGCCCTCGCCCCACAGCACGGCCACGTGCGCGCTGTCGTCGGCGTCGAACTCGCGAAACGCTTCGGCCAGCGCCGCCGCGGTCGGGCCGTCGACGGCGTTACGCGCCTGCGGCCTGCTCAGCACCACGGTGGTGACGGTGCCGTCACGCTCCACTCGCACGCTCACGGCCACACCCTCGAGTTGATGGCGTGGGTGTCGACACCGGCGGGCAGCGTGCCGAAGGCGATGCCCCAGTCGCCGCCGAGGCGGGAGGCGCAGAACGCGTCGGCGACGGCCTTGTCGCCGTGGCGCACGAGCAGCGAGCCCTGGAACACCAGCGCGAGCAACTCCACCACGCGCCGCGCGCGGAACTCGACGTCAGAGAGGTCGGCCAGCTCCTTGCGCACCCGGCCGATCGCGTCGTCGAGCCGGGGATCGGCGCCCTCGGCCTGCTCGACCTCCGTGAAGAACGCCTCCACCGAGTCGGGCTGCTTGCCCATCGCGCGCAACGCGTCGAGCGCGGCGACGTTGCCGGAGCCCTCCCAGATCGAGGACAGCGGCGACTCGCGGAAGAGCCGGGGCATGCCGGACTCCTCGACATAGCCGTTGCCGCCGAGGCACTCCAGCGCCTCGGCCGCATGCGCGGGCGCGCGCTTGCACACCCAGTACTTCGTCACCGCGAGTGCGAGCCGCCGCAGCGCCTCCTCCTGCCGGTCGCCCCCGGCGGCGCGGTCGCTCGCCCCGGCCAGCCGCAGGGCCGCCATCGTCGCGGCCTCCGACTCGACGGCGAGGTCGGCTAGCACGTTGGTCATCAGCGGCTGCCGGTCGAGCGCCTGGCCGAACGTGTGCCGGTGCCGCGCGTGGTGTGCTGCCCGCAGGGCGCCGTAGCGCAGGCCGGCCGCGCCGCCGATCACGCAGTCGAGCCGCGTGTTGTTGACCATCTCGATGATCGTGCGGACGCCCCGGCCCTCCTCGCCGACGAGCCAGCCCACCGCCTCGTCGTACTCGATCTCGGCCGAGGCGTTGGACCGGTTACCGAGCTTGTCCTTGAGCCGCTGCAGGTGGATGCGGTTGCGGGTGCCGTCGGGCAGCACGCGCGGCAGCAGGAAGCACGACAGCCCGCCCGGCGCCTGCGCGAGCGTGAGGAACAGGTCCGACATCGGCGCGGAGGTGAACCACTTGTGTCCGGTGAGCACGTAGCCGCCGTCCCCTGTGGGCCGTGCGGTGGTGGTGTTCGCCCGCACATCGGAACCACCCTGCTTCTCGGTCATCGACATGCCCGCGATGAGGCCGCGTTTGGTGCTCGGCTCGCGCAGGCCGAAGTCGTAGACGTTCGCGGCGAGCAGCGGCTCGTACGCCGTGGCCAGGTCGGGGTTGTGCCGCAGCGCGGGCACGGCCGAGTAGGTCATCGAGATCGGACACGTGTGGCCCGCTTCGATCTGGCTCCAGACGTAGAACTTGGCCGCGCGCGCGACGTGTCCGCCAGGCCGGTCCTGCCGCCACGGCGCCGCGTGCAGCCCGTGCGAGACGGCGACGTCCATCAGCTCGTGCCAGTGCGGGTGGAACTCCACCTCGTCGATGCGGTTGCCCACGCGGTCGTGGGTGCGCAGCTTCGGCGGGTTCTCGTTGACGAGCCTGCCCCACTCCTGCACCCGCTCGGTGCCGGCGAGCACGCCGAGCTCGTGCAACTCGGCCTCGGCCCAGCCCGCCCCTTCGCGGCGAAGGCCCTCCAGCAGCGTGGGGTCCTCGGCGAGGTCGTGACCCGCCAGCAGCGGCACCTGGTTGGTTACCTCATGGGTGGGTGGCATCTGTCGCTCCTAGCGCGCGAAGGGTGAACGTGCACAGCTCGGACACGGCGTCCGTGCTGTCGGAGGTGAGCGGGCCGGTCAGCACCTCGGCACCGGCTCCGATGATGGCGGCGGCGGTGATCTCGGCGTCCTGCGGCGGGAGGATGCCGGTGCGGACGCCCTCGGCGACCCGGCGTGCCACGACGTCGCGGAAGGCACGGCGGAAGACCAGCCGCTGCTCCTCCACCGGCGCGTCGACCGGTTCGGCGAGCAGCGCGTAGGCCAGCCGCGGGGCCTTGAGCGCCCTGCTCGCGAAGGTCTCCACCACGGCGACCACTCGCTCCGGCGCAGTGCCGGGCTGCTCCGCGGCCAGCTCGACGGCCTGTACCTCACGCGTCACCACGAGCCGGAACAGCTCGGCGACCAGCTCGGCCTTGCCGGGGAAGTGCCGGTAGACGCTGCCGGTGGCGACGCCAGCCTGCGCGGCGACGGCAGACATGGAGCACCCGGCGTAGCCGCGCTCGGCGAGCAGCTCGATGGCTGCGTCGAGGATCGCGGCCCGCTGGGAGTCCATGCGGGCCTGGATCCGGGGAGTGCGCCGGTACACCATGCAAGAAGTGAAGCACCGATTCACTTCTTCAGGCAAGCGTCGGCGCTGGTTCAGAGGTTGTGCAGCCCTTCGAGCACGCGCTGCATCAGCGTGAAGTCGGGCCGTCCGCCGTAGTTCGCCGTGCTGCTGTGCACGTGGACGAGCCCCGCCTCGGCCAGGTCGCTCAGCAGCACACGGGCGACGCCCAGCGGCACGGACAACAGCGCGGCGACCTCTGCCACCGACCGCGGCTCCATGCACAGCCTGCGAACCGCCTGGTACTCGGAGCTGAGCTGTTGGGCGCCCCACGGCGCGTCCGGGATGGTGGAGATGAGGGTCTCGACGGCGAGGTCCTGACGCGCGTGCGTGCGGCCCCGCGTGAGCACGTACGGCCGCACCCGCAGCCGGTGCTCCTCCATCGGGTCGACGCCGTCCTCGTCGGAGTCCTTCGCGGTGGCGAACACGCGCTCGCTGCGCGGCGGCGGTTTCCCGGCGGGACGGAAACGAGGCTCGGGCTCGGGTGGCGGATCCGGCGCGGCAGGAGGCTCGGGCTCCGGCTCCGGCTCCGTTGCGGCCCCCGCTTCCTCCTTCGCCAGCTTCTCCAGCCGGGAAGCGGAGGGAAACCGGCCGCCGGTGTAGCCGACCCTCGTCGACTTCCGGCCCTTGCGCTTTCGCTTCGGCGTCTCCTCGACGGGCTCGGGCTCGTCGTCACCGAACCGGGCACGCTGCCGGGACGAGGGAAAGCGCGCACCGGTGGGACCGACGTCGGTCTCGTCGGTCTCGTCCGGTTCGTCGTCGCCGGGGGTGCCCATGCCTACGCTTGTCCGCCCTGCCTGCAGAAGTCATGCAGATCTCGCTTACCTCGCGGGCAACGTCGGCTGCGAGGAGGGACCATGCTACTCGGCATGTCCACCGCCACGCTGCTTAGCGGCGCCTCCGGCGACGACTCATTCGGTTACTTGTCCTCCTCGGCCTGCGCCGTGCCCGTCGGCGCCTCGTCGGTCGGCACGTCGGCGCGGCCGTCGGCCTCGGCCTCCCCGCCGCTCGTGGCGGCGCCGACCGGCACCGGCACCTTCTGCTCGCCGCGCTTCACCGCGGAGAGCAGCAGCTGGGCGACGTCGACGACCTCCACCTTCTCGCTTGCCTTGCCGTCGTTCTGCCGCGACGTGACGCCGTCGGTGAGCATCACGCGGCAGAACGGGCAGCCGGTCGCGATCTTGGAGGGCGCGGTGCCGAGCGCCTCGTCCACGCGCTCGACGTTGATCCGCTTGCCGATGCGCTCCTCCATCCACATGCGGGCGCCACCGGCGCCACAGCACATGGACCGGTCGCCGTGCCTCGGCATCTCCCGCAGCGCCGCGCCGGACGCGCCCACCAGCTCACGCGGAGCCTCGTACACCTTGTTGTGCCTGCCCAGGTAGCACGGGTCGTGGTAGGTGACGTCCTCCGCGATCGGCGCCACCGGGGTGAGCCGCTTCTCCCGCACGAGCCGGTTGAGCAGCTGCGTGTGGTGCACGACCTCGTAGTCGCCGCCGAGGTCCGGGTACTCGTTGGCGAGGGTGTTGAAGCAGTGCGCACAGGTCACGACGATCTTGCGCTTGGTCTGTTCGACATCCTCGAACACCGAGTTGAGGACCTCGACGTTCTGCTGCGCGAGCATCTGGAACACGAACTCGTTGCCGGCGCGCCGCGCCGGGTCACCGGTGCAGGTCTCCTCGGGGCCGAGCACCGTGTACTTGACGCCCGCGATGTGCAGGAGCTCGGCGACGGCGCGGGTGGTCTTCTTCGCGCGGTCCTCGAACGCACCCGCGCAGCCGACCCAGAACAGGTACTCGGTGTCGCCGAAGTCCCCGTCGAACACCGGCACCTCGAAGTCCAGATCATCGGCCCAGGCCATGCGGTCCTTGGCGTTCTGGCCCCACGGGTTGCCCTTGTTCTCCAGGTTCTTGAACATCGTGTTCAGCTCGGTCGGGAAGTTCGACTCGATCATCACCTGGTAGCGGCGCATGTCGACGATGTGGTCGACGTGCTCGATGTCCACGGGGCACTGCTCGACGCACGCGCCGCAGGTGGTGCACGACCACAGCACCTCGGGGTCGATCACGCCGCCGTCGTCTCCGATGAGCGGGCGCTCGGCCTCCGCGATCGCGAGCACGTCGATGCCCGCGTACGGGTTGTCGCCGGTGAGGCCCACCTCGTCGCCCGCCATGTCCTTCTTGCCGCCGGCGAGCAGGTACGGCGCCTTGGCGTAGGCGTGGTCGCGCAGCTGCGTGATCACGAGCTTCGGCGACAGCGGCTTGCCGGTGTTCCACGCGGGGCACTGCGACTGGCATCGGCCGCACTCGGTGCAGGTGGAGAAGTCGAGCCAGCCCTTCCAGCTGAAGTCCTCGACCTTGCCGACGCCGAAGGTGTCCTCGTCGGGGTCGGCCTCCTCGAGGTCGATCGGCTTGCCGCCGCTCATCATCGGCTTGAGCTTGCCGAGCGCGACGCCGCCGTTGTCCTCGCGCTTGAAGTAGATGTTGAAGAACGCGCTGAACCGGTGCCAGGCGACACCCATCGTCAGCGTGGTGCCCACGACGTAGAGCCAGATCATGCCCGATAGCAGCTTGATCAGCGCCATGATCGACACGGCCGCCGTGCTCGTGGGCAAAAGCTCGGCGAGCGGCTGGGTGACGAAGCTCGACCACAGGGCCGGGTCCTCGATCCCGCTGGCGATCTTGAACGCCTTGACCCCGAGGATGCCGATGCCCTCGATGATCACCACAGCCTCGACGAAGTAGGCCTGCTTGAAGTTGGAGCCCGCGAACCGGGACTGCCGGTCGGCCCTGCGCGGGTGGTTGGCCTGGCGGATGATCGCGAGCGCGACGCCGCCGACCACGGTGCCGAGGCCGAGCAGTTCGAGCAGCAGCTGCCACGGCTCCCAGTGCCCGATGATGGGCCACGCGAAGTGCGGGTTGAAGGTCTCCCCATAAGCCTCGAACAGTGCGAGCGAGCCGAGGAGGAAGCCCCACATCACCAGCCAGTGCCATGGCCCGACGTGGCGGAGCTTGTTCATCCTCGTGTGCGCCGCGAACTCCTTGATCAGGGTGTTCAGGCGTGGCACGAACGGACCGTTGCGCGTCGCGTCCGGCTGCCCGAGTCGGATGATCCGTATCTGGCGCAGGACGCCGGCGACGAACACACCCCAAGCGACAACACTGACGGCAACGCCGATCACACCGAGCGTGATCTGCAGTGCACCCATGATCGGGCCTTTCGGTTCGGGACTTCGCGGTGGGTTTCGGGAGCCTAACCCTTCTTACTGATCAGTAATCGATGTCGCAGCGCGAAGTCCCACTGATGTGGTGGAAAACTCGCTACTATTGGGACTATCGTTCCGATACTCTCGGCGCATGGGCGCGTATCTTCTTTTCGCCGGTGCGATCCTCACCGAGGTGACGGCCACCATCTCGCTGAAGTTCTCACACGGCTTCACCAAACTGGGCCCGACGATCCTCGTCGTCATCGGCTACGCGCTCTCGTTCACGTTGCTGGCGCAGGTGCTCAAGGCGGGGATGCCGGTCGCCGTCGTGTACGCGATCTGGTCCGCGGTCGGGGTCGCGCTGGTGGCGATCATCGGCACGCTGTTCCTGGGAGAGACCATGAACCTGACGATGGTCGCCGGACTGCTGCTCGTGATCGGCGGTGTGGTGTTGCTCGAGGTGGGCAGGACGGCGCATTGAGGCAGCGGGTCGACGGCCGCAAGGTACGCGGCGAGAAACGGCGCACGGAGATCATCGAGGCCACGCTGCGGGTGATCGAGCGCGACGGCGTCGCCGGCGTCACCCACCGCACCGTGGCGAAGGAGGCCGGCGTGCCGACGACGTCGACCACCTACCACTTCGCGACGCTCGACGACCTGCTCATCGCCACCCTCATCGACTGCGCGAGGGACATGGCCACCGAGGTCTACTGGATGATCGACCGCGCGCGCTCGCGCGGCAGCCGGGGCGCCGAGGAGGTGGCGAACCTGCTCGCCGAGGCGCTCGGGCCGAGGCGGGGGCGCACGATGGCCGAGTACGAGTTGTACCTGCTCGCGGCACGCCGCCCCGAGCTGCGGCCCGCGGCGCGGCGCTGGCTCGATGTGCTGACGTCCATGGTGCGCCACGACGACGAGGTGGCCTTCCGCGTGTTCCTCGCCGGGATCGACGGGTTGCTCATCCAGGGCCTCATCGACGACGAGCCACCGACGGCAGAGGAGCTGCGGCCCGTCGTGGACTACCTGCTCAAGCCCCGCTGACTCAGGGCAGGGTGAGCCGCTCGACGGCCGTGCGGAGCGCGCTCGTCAGCTCGGCCGGGTCGGGGCCGAGCAGCATCCGCCGGATCCGCGGCACCACCGAGGGTCGGCGGTGGGCGCGGCGGCCTACGGACTGGCCGGATGGACCGTCACGCGCCTCACCGCCGCCGGACTGCTCGGGCTCGGGGCCCTCGGTTACCTCGGTCTACGCCGGAGGTCTCAGCCCTTGTTCTCGTAGACCGGCGTGAGGGTGGCCCTGGCCAGCGTGTGGCCGAACATGTTGAAGCCGAGGAACGCCGGCCGCGCGTCCTCGCCCACGTCGAGCGACTCCACGTCGAGAGCGTGCACCGCGAAGATGTAGCGGTGCGGGCCGTGTCCCGGCGGCGGGGCGGCGCCGAGGAACTGCCGCACCCCGCCGTCGCCCGCCAGCGTCCTGGCGCCCTCGGGCAGGCCGGAGCCGCTCGCGTCGCCCGCGCCGGAGGGCAGCTCGGTGACCGACGCCGGGATGTTGAACACCGCCCAGTGCCAGAAGCCGCTGCCCGTGGGGGCGTCCGGGTCGAAGCAGGTCACCGCGAAGCTCTTGGTCTCGGCGGGGAAGCCCTCCCACGCCAGGTGCGGCGAGCGGTCCTCCCCGCCCGCGCCGAAGATGCCGCTCAGATGCGGCGTCGCGAGCGTCTCCCCCTCGGCGACGTCGTTGCTGCGCAGCGTGAAGGACGGCACGGGCGGCAGCGATTCGTAGGGGTTCTGAGCTCGGGTCATGGGCTCTGGTCCTCCTCCAGCTCGTCGGTTTCGATGTGGCTTCTTCCCGGAAGGCTAGTGATCCGCTGCCCCGTCCGGGGGTAGGGACAGCCTCAGGGAGGAACCGGGGTTCACCCGGATGCCCCGGCGCCCCGCCGGGTCATAGCGTTGCCTGCGCAGAGATGTTGCGGCGGGAGGACTCAGCATGGGGCGCGCTGGACTGGCCATCGGCGGTGTGGCGTTGATCGGGGTGGGGATCGCGTTCGGGCTCGGCTGGTTCTGGCCGGCGACGGCGGAGGCGACGGCGACCGTGGAGCAGCGGATCAGCAGGGTCGAGCTGGCGGGCGACTCCGGCGACGTGCTCGTCCGCGCCGACGAGAGTGCGGAGACCACGACCGTCCGGCAGCGGTTCAGGTACCGCTGGGGCGAGCCGGACGAGGCGTACGAGGTGCGCGACGGCACGCTGACGTTGTCCGGCTGCGGCTCGTGGTGCTCGGTGGACTACGAGGTGATCGTGCCCGAGGGGACGACCGTGAGCGGGTCGGTCGACTCCGGCGACCTCACCCTCGACGGCGTGAGCGATGTCCAGGTCGAGGCCGATTCCGGCGACTTCACCGGCACGCGGCTGCGGGGCGCGGTCGACGTGTCCGTCGACTCCGGCGACGTCAGGGTGACCCTCGACGAGCCGCGCGACGTGCGCCTCGCGGCCGACAGCGGCGACGTGGAGGTGACCGTGCCCGACGGCTCGTACCGAGTCCTCGGCACCACCGACTCCGGCGACCGCGAGATCGGCGTGACGCAGGACCCGGCCGCGTCGACAGTGCTCGACCTGAACACCGACAGCGGCGACGTCACCGTGCATGCCGCGTAGCCCGCGCGGGAACAAGAACGGCAGGCCAGTCGTTGTGCTGGCAGGAAGATTGAGTGAGCCCGGCTCAAGTCCTGGTTGACGGCCGCGAAGGGCTCCGGATACAACTTGAGTGAACCCCACTCAACGTGGAAGAAGCGACATCGCCGGCAAGGGCCGGCACGCCAAGCAAGTACGCAGGAGGGAACACCATGGCGCGAGCGGTCGGCATCGACCTCGGCACGACCAACTCGGTCGTCGCGGTACTGGAAGGCGGCGAGCCGACGGTCATCGCCAACTCGGAGGGTTCGCGGACCACCCCGTCCGTCGTCGCCTTCGCCAAGAACGGCGAGGTGCTGACCGGGCAGCCCGCGAAGAACCAGGCCGTGACCAACGTCGACCGGACCATCAGGTCCGTGAAGCGGCACATGGGCACCGACTGGAAGACCGAGATCGACGGCAAGAACTACACGCCGCAGGAGATCAGCGCGCGCGTGCTGATGAAGCTCAAGCGCGACGCGGAGTCCTACCTCGGCGAGGAGATCACCGACGCGGTGATCACCGTTCCCGCCTACTTCGAGGACGCCCAGCGGCAGGCCACGAAGGAAGCGGGCCAGATCGCGGGCCTCAACGTGCTGCGCATCGTCAACGAGCCCACCGCCGCCGCGCTGGCCTACGGACTCGACAAGGGCGAGAAGGAGCAGACCATCCTGGTCTTCGACCTCGGTGGCGGTACGTTCGACGTCTCGCTGCTCGAGATCGGCGAGGGCGTCGTCGAGGTGCGCGCCACCAGCGGTGACAACCACCTCGGTGGTGACGACTGGGACGAGCGCATCGTCAGCTGGCTGGTCGACAAGTTCAAGTCCTCGCAGGGCATCGACCTGACCAAGGACCGCATGGCGATGCAGCGCATCAAGGAGGCCGCGGAGAAGGCCAAGATCGAGCTCTCCAGCTCCAGCAGCGCGAACATCAACCTGCCCTACATCACGGTCGACGCGGACAAGAACCCGCTGTTCCTCGACGAGACTCTGTCCCGCGCGGAGTTCCAGCGGATCACCTCCGACCTGCTCGACCGCACCAAGGCGCCGTTCAACAACGTCATCCGCGACGCGGGCATCTCGGTCGGCCAGATCGACCACGTGGTGCTCGTCGGCGGCTCGACCCGGATGCCGGCCGTCGCCGACCTGGTCAAGGAGCTGACCGGTGGCCGCGAGCCGAACAAGGGCGTGAACCCGGACGAGGTCGTCGCCGTGGGCGCGGCCCTGCAGGCCGGTGTGCTCCGTGGCGAGGTCAAGGACGTCCTGCTGCTGGACGTCACGCCGCTGTCGCTCGGCATCGAGACCAAGGGCGGCGTGTTCACCAAGCTCATCGAGCGCAACACCACGATTCCGACCAAGCGCTCGGAGATCTTCTCCACCGCGGACGACAACCAGCCCTCGGTGCAGATCCAGGTGTTCCAGGGTGAGCGGGAGATCGCCGCGCACAACAAGAAGCTCGGCATGTTCGAGCTGACCGGCCTTCCGCCCGCTCCGCGTGGCGTGCCGCAGATCGAGGTCACGTTCGACATCGACGCCAACGGCATCGTGCACGTGACCGCGAAGGACCTCGGCACGAACAAGGAGCAGTCGATGACCATCACCGGTGGCTCGGCGCTGCCGAAGGAGGACATCGACCGGATGGTCAAGGACGCCGAGGCGCACGCCGAGGAGGACAAGAAGCGCCGCGAGGAGGCCGAGACCCGCAACCAGGCGGAGACGCTGGTCTACCAGACCGAGAAGTTCGTCAAGGACAACGACGACAAGCTGCCCGAGGAGCTCAAGGGCAAGGTGAAGACCGCGATCGACGAGGCCAACGAGTCGCTCAAGGGCACCGACACGGCCAAGATCCGCGAGTCGATCGAGAAGCTGAACTCGGCCTCGCAGGAGCTGGCCACCGCGCTGTACGCCAACACCGGCGCACAGGCCCAGGGCGCCACTGGCGCCGAGGGCGCAGGCGACGCGGGCACCGGTTCCACCGGTTCGTCGGCCAAGGCCGACGACGTCGTTGACGCCGAGATCGTCGATGAGGACGACAAGAAGTGACCGAACGCTACGACGAATCCGACCGACAGGAGTACCAGGAGCCAGTGGTCGTGCGGGATCGCCGGAAGATCGACCCGGAGACCGGCGAGCTGCGGCAGCCGGTGACCGAACAGCCGCAGGAGGCGCCCGCCGAGCAGGGCGCCTCCGGCCCCGCTGCGGGCGAGGCGACCGTCGACGAGGCCGTCGCGCCCGTGTCGGACCTCGAGAAGCAGCTCGAGGAGCGCACGGCGGACCTCCAGCGGGTGCAGGCCGAGTACGCCAACTACCGCAGGCGGGTGGACCGCGACCGCGAGGTCGTGGCCGCCAGCGGCAAGGCGTCGCTCGTCAACGACCTGCTGCCGCTGCTCGACGACCTGGAGCGGGCCGAGCAGCACGGCGACCTCACGGGTGCGTTCAAGGCGGTGGCCGACAAGCTCGTCGGCGCGCTGGAACGGGCCGGGCTCGAGTCGTTCGGCAAGGAGGGCGAGCCCTTCGACCCGAGCGTGCACGAGGCCGTGCAGCACGACACCTCGCCCGACGTGACGGAGCCGACCGTGACGATGGTGCTGCGCCGTGGCTACCGGTTCTCCGACCGGGTGCTACGGGCGGCACTCGTGGGTGTCACCGACCACGAGCCGGATGCCGCGCCTTCGGAGGAGCCGATCGACCCGCCGGTCGGCGGCGAGCTGCCCGTCGACGTCGATGAGAACGCACGCTGAACACGAACATGAGGAAGGAGGAGACGCCGCATGAGCGCGCGGGAGTGGATCGGTAAGGACTTCTACCGTGAGCTGGGCGTCTCCTCCGACGCCTCACAGGACGAGATCAAGAAGGCGTACCGGAAGCTGGCCAGGGAGAACCACCCCGACGCCAACCCCGGCAACACCGAGGCCGAGACGAAGTTCAAGGCGGTCTCGGAGGCCTACGGGGTGCTGTCCGACACGGCGAAGCGTAAGGAGTACGACGAGGCCAGGAGGCTGTTCGGCTCCGGAGGCCCCGGCGGCTTCGGCTTCCCGGGTGGAGGCGGCACCGGCACCGGTGGCTTCGACATCAACGACCTCTTCGGCCAGTCCACGGCCGGCGGCGGGTTCGGGGGGCTCGGCGACATGCTGGGCAACCTGTTCGGCCGCCGCGGCGGCGGTGGCACCACGGCGGCGCGCGGCCAGCGTGGCGCCGACGTGGAGACCGATGTCCGCATCGACTTCGCCGAGGCGGTCAAGGGCGCGACCCTGCCGCTGCGGCTGTCGAGTCCCGCGACGTGCGGCACGTGTGGCGGCAACGGTGCCCGGCCGGGCACGAGGCCGAGGACGTGCCCGACGTGTGCGGGTTCGGGTCTGGTGAGCAGGAGCCAGGGCGCGTTCGCCTTCTCGGAGCCGTGCCGAGACTGTCGCGGCCGCGGCACGCTCATCGACGACCCGTGCCCGGAGTGCGTCGGTGAGGGCATCAGCACCAGGACCAGGACGCTGACCGTGCGGATCCCCGCCGGGGTGGACGACAACCAGCGGATCCGCCTCGCCGGCCAGGGAGAGCCCGGCCGGGGCGGCGCCGCCGCTGGTGACCTGTACGTGCGCGTGCACGTCAACCCGCACCCGGTGTTCGGCCGCTCGGGCAACGACCTGACGATCACGGTGCCGGTGGAGTTCTCGGAGCTCGTGCTCGGCACCACGCTCACGGTGCCCACGCTGGAGTCGAAGGTCTCCGTCAAGGTGCCCTCGGGCACCGCGAGCGGCCGGGTGCTCCGGGTGCGCGGCAAGGGCATCGCCAAGCGGGACGGCACCCAGGGCGACCTGCTGGTCACCCTCCAGGTCGTGATCCCGGCCAAGCTCGACGGCAAGGCCAAGGCCGCGCTGGAGTCCTACGCCGAGGCGGTCGCGAAGCACGATCCGCGACCGGAGATCACCGCGCTGTTGCGAGACAGGGGGGCATGATGTTCGGTTCCGGTTTCCCGGGCGGGCTGCCGCACGGCGCCGACGAGGACACGCCGGTCTTCGTCATCTCGGTCGCCGCGCAGCTGTCCGGGCTGCACGCGCAGACGTTGCGCTCGTACGACCGGTTGGGGCTCGTGAGCCCCGGCCGGACGTCCGGCGGTGGCAGGCGCTACTCCATGCGGGACATCGCGCTGCTGCGCGAGGTGCAGCGGCTGTCCCAGGAGGAGGGCGTCAACCTCGCCGGGATCAAGCGCATCATCGAGCTGGAGAACCAGGTCGAGGCGTTGCAGCACCGGGTACGGGAACTGACCGAGGAGCTGGCGGCCGCCTACGCCGCCGCCGAGCAGGCGGCGGCCGCCGTCCACGCCTCCTACCGCAAGGACCTCGTGCCGGTTCGCAGGCAGAACGCGCTGGTGGTGTGGAAACCCCGCCGCCGAGGCTGACCCACGCACCCATCCGCCACCCACCCATCGATCTGCAGTGAAGGTGGCCTTCACTGCGGTTGGTTCGAAAAAGTTCGCGGGTTCGTGTCGAGAAGCCGCAAACGGCTCCGTCCTCGGGGTGAACGTGACCAGAATGGGTCACCAGCACCGAGGAGAGACATCATGGCGAAGTACCTGCTGCTGAAGCACTACCGCGGCGCTCCGGCCGCCGTCAACGACGTGCCCATGGACAAGTGGACGCCGGAGGAGATCTCGGCGCACATGCAGTACATGAGCGACTTCGCGGCCCGGCTCGAGGAGACCGGTGAGTTCGTGGATGGCCAGGCTCTCGCGCCCGAGGGGGCGTGGGTCCGGTACGACGGCGAGGGGCGCCCGCCGGTCACCGACGGCCCGTTCGCCGAGACCAAGGACCTCATCGCAGGCTGGATGGTGATCGACGTCGACAGCTACGAGCGCGCCGTCGAGCTGGCCGGGGAGCTGTCGGCCGCACCCGGCGCGGGCGGCAAGCCGATCCACGAGTGGCTCGAGCTGCGCCCGTTCCTGACCGAGCCGCCGACCGTCACGGAGTGACGTCAGAGATGGACGAGGCCCTGCTCAGGAGCCTCACACCGAATGTGCTCGGGATCCTCGTCCGTCGCGGAGCCGACTTCGCGGCGGCCGAGGACGCCGTGCAGGACGCGTTGGTGGAGGCGCTCCGAGTCTGGCCTGCCGACCATCCCCGTGACCCCAAGGGCTGGCTGGTCACCGTGGCCTGGCGCAAGTTCCTCGACGCGACCAGGTCGGACACGGCCCGCCGCAGGCGCGAGGACCTCGTCGACGAGGAACCGGCTCCGGGGCCGGCGCGCTCGGTGGACGACACGCTCCAGCTCTACTTCCTGTGCGCCCACCCCTCGCTGACGCCGTCGTCCGCGGTCGCGTTGACGCTGCGGGCCGTCGGCGGGCTCACCACCCGCCAGATCGCCCAGGCGTACCTCGTGCCCGAGGCGACCATGGCGCAGCGCATCAGCCGGGCCAAGCGCACCGTCAACGGTGTGCGGTTCGACCAGCCCGGCGATGTCGCGACCGTGCTTCGCGTCCTCTACCTGGTCTTCAACGAGGGCTACTCCGGCGACGTCGACCTGGCCGCCGAGGCCATCCGGCTCACCCGGCAGCTCGCTGCCGGGATCGACCATCCCGAAGTGGCGGGGCTGCTCGCCCTCATGCTGCTCCACCACGCCCGACGCGGCACCCGTACCGCGCCCGACGGCAGCCTGGTGCCGCTCGCCGAGCAGGACCGAAGCCGGTGGGACACGAAGTTGATCGCCGAGGGCGTCGAGATCCTGCAGGCGGCGCTGGCACGTGACCGGCTGGGCGAGTTCCAGGCGCAGGCCGCTATCGCTGCGCTCCACGCGGACGCGCAGACCGCCGAGGAGACCGACTGGGTGCAGATCGTCGAGTGGTACGACGAGCTCGTGCGTCTCACCGACAGCCCGGTCGTCCGGCTCAACCGGGCGGTGGCCGTCGGCGAGGCCGACGGGCCGCGGGCGGGGCTGGCGGCGCTCGCGGAACTGGACGACTCGCTGCCCCGGCATGCGGCGGTGGCGGCGTACCTCCACGAGCGCGACGGCGATCCGGTGACGGCGGCACGGCTCTACGCCGAGGCGGCACAGAAGGCGCCCAACCTGGCCGAACGCGACTACCTGACGCGACAGGCCGCCCGGCTCAACGCCCGCCGGTGACCGGTCGCCTCAGGTGCTCGGCGAAGAAGGCCAGGACGCGCCGCCAGGCGTCCTCGCTCGACTCGTGGTGGTAGCCGAAGCCGGTGACCTTGGCGAGCAGGTTGAGCGGGCCGAGCGGGAGCTGGTTGGCGAAGCTGTGCCCGGCGGCCGGGTACTCCTTGACGTCGTGCGGGATGTCGCGTGCGGTCAGCTCGGCCTCGAGCACCGCCGCCTTGCCCCTGAGCGACGGGTCCTTCCTGCCGAAGCTCGCCACGATCGGGCACGCGCCGTCGAGCACCGAGAGGTCCTTCGGCAGCTGGCCGTAGTACGGCGCCGCGGCGCCGAAGCCGCTGCTCGCGGCGGCGAGCGCGAAGCCGCCGCCCATGCAGAAGCCGACGATGCCGACATCGCCCGTGCAGTCCTCGCGGCCGGCCAGCGTGCGCCTGGCCGCGTCGAGGTCGTCGAACGCCTGCCCCTTGGCGGCCATGAGCGCTGAGAACACCGACTTGACGCAGCGGAGGCCGCCGCGCGAGTACAGGTCGGGCGCGAGCGCGACGAAGCCCGCGGTGGCGAAGCGGTCGGCGATGCGGCATGTGTCGCGGCCGAGTCCCAGCGCGTCGTGCACCACGACGACACCCGGCCACGGCGGCGGCCCGGAGATCTCGCGTTGCGGCAGGGCGAGGTAGCCCTTGACGGTGCCGTCGGCGACCGGGATCGACGTCTCCATCAGTCGATGGTGAACGGGTCGTAGCGGATCTGGTCGAGTGCCGTGCCCGCGACGAGCATCCGCGACACGGTGGCCCTGATCATCGCGGGCGAGCCGGACACGAGCACGTCGTGGTTCGGCCAGGCCCCGTGCCTGGTCACGGCGTCGGCGAGGGTGCCGTGCTCGAAACCGGGCAGGCCCTCCGCACGCTCCACCACGGGGCACACGGTCAGCCACGGGTTGGTGGACGCCATCGCCCGCAGCTGTTCGAGGTCGTAGAGGTCCTCGTGGGTGGCGCCGCCGTAGAACACCGTGACCTTCGGGTTGGTGCCCCACTGGGCGAGGTCGTCCAGCACGGCTCGCAGCGGGGCGAGGCCGGTGCCGCCCGCGATCATCAGCACGTCCCGGCCGGACTCGCGGTTGACGCCGAGTCTGCCCATCGGCGGCCCGATGCGCCAGGTGTCGCCGCTCTGCGTGTGGCTGACGATCGCGCGGGACACCCATCCGCCCTCGACCGCGCGGACGTGGAACTCCAGCGAGCCGTCGGGGCGCGGCGCGTTGGCCGGTGAGAGGTAGCGCCAGAGCCGGGGCCGCTGTGGCACCTCGATGCTCAGGTACTGGCCGGCCTGGTACGGCACGTGCTGCTCGGGCTCGACCCGGATCAGCGCGAGGTCCCAGCTGAGTCTGCGGTGCTCCGCGACCGTGCCGATCCAGGACGGCGGGTGGTCGCTGGCCGCCGCCGCGTCCTGCATGGACCGGGCGATGATCGTGTAGGCCTCCGCCCACGCGCGCTCGACCTGCGGCGTCCACGCCTCACCGAGGTGGCGCTTGAGCGAGGCGAGCAGCGCGGTGCCCACGGCCTCGTAGTGAGTGGGGATGACGCCGAACTTGCGGTGGTCGCGGCCGAGCTGGCGCAGGAACGGCGCGAGGTCGTCGGGGCGGTCGACCATCTGCACGATGTGCACCAGCGCGCGCACGAGCCTGCCGCGCTGCGCCTCCATGTTGATCGGGAAGAAGTCACGCGTCGCGGGGGCGAGCGTGAAGAGCATGCCGTAGAAGAACTGCGAGATCTCGGGGGTGTAGGGCTCGGCCTGGCGCCAGGTGTCCCGGATCAGTTCGACCATGGCGGTCACCGCGGGTGGCGGAACTCTGGCCGGTGCCACCCGCGGTATTGGACTGATCGCGTCGGCTGTCATTCGTCTGCCCCAGTTGGTCCGCGTCGAGCGGGGTGATTGATACGCACAGTAATGAAAAGGTGGTCGCGATTATTCACGAACGGGTGATGGTGGATGCTGCGGCTGCTCCAGCAGGTCAGTGACCCACGTCCAGTGCCGAGACTCCATGAATAATCCACCTTTCTGAGCATGCGACCACCCAACATTAGGTTCCCGTGCAGTTGGGCGGTAGTCACTGTGCGAGTTGTCCCCCTGCGGTTGCTCCGGATGGGTGGCACTACAGTCCGCTTAGTGCCCCATTTCACCTGATATCCCGTTTCGAGTCGCCGCCGGTCGAGTAGAATTTGCATAGAGCAAGTAACTTACTGTGATCAGGTGAGGCCCATGAACCCCTCGGACGAGGTCTGCGTCGATCTCATGCGGCAGATCCGCACGTCGTCTCAGTTGCACCAGGCGTGGGTCATGCAGCTCTGGCAGACCGGCGACGGCCCGCACCCAGCGGCCGTCATGCTCCTCTCGGAGATCGACCGGCAGGGCGAACTGCGCCTCTCCGAGCTGGCGAAGCTCCGGATGGTCGACATCTCGGTGGTCAGCAGGCAGATCGGCCAGCTCGCGTCGTTCGACCTCGTCGAGCGCAGGCCATCGCCGGAGGACGGCAGGGTCACGCTGGTCAAGGTCTCGGAGAAGGGACAGCGCCACCTGGAGCGCTGGCGGCGGCTGCATGTCGACTTCGTCCGCAACGCGCTCGCCGGGTGGGACGAGTCGGAGCTCGAGGACCTCGCCCACAGGCTGCGGGCCGTGAACGACGACCTGCGCGCCATGGTCTCCGCGCAAGCGCGGAACCAGGAACGGCCCGCCACCCGGAACGGGACCGGGTAGCGGGCCGTCGGCCGGTGGTGCTCAGCGAATCAGCTGCGCACCTTCTCGATCTTCTTCACCTCGCCGGAGCGAAGCTTGTCCGTGAAGTCCTTCACCTCTCGCTTGACCACCGGCACCAGCAGGTACAGGCCGATGATGTTGAACAGGGCGAGCAGGAACAGCACGGCGTCGGCGAAGCTGAGCACACTGCCCAGCGTCAGCACGCAGCCCGCCACGATGAACAGGCAGAAGATCACCTGGTAGACGCGCTCGCTGACCTGGGTCTTGCCGAACAGGAACGTCCAGGCCTTCTGCCCGTAGTAGCCCCAGGTGATCATCGTCGACAGGGCGAAGAGTGCCACGGCGACGGTCAGGACGTAGGGGAACCAGGGCAGCACCGTCGCGAACGACTCCGAGGTGACGGTGACGCCGTCCGGGGTTTCCCCGCCCGCGAACACGGTGGCCTTGGCGTCCTCCCAGAACTGAGTCTTGGCGATCACGATGGTCAGCGCCGTCATGGTGCAGACGATCACCGTGTCGATGAACGGCTCCAGCAGCGCGACGTATCCCTCGGTGATGGGGTTCTTCGTCTTCACCGCCGAGTGCGCGATGGGCGCGGAGCCCAGACCCGCCTCGTTCGAGAAGGCGGCCCGCTGGAAGCCGACGATCAGCGCGCCGATCGCTCCACCGGCCACGCTCTCCGGGGCGAACGCACCCGTGACGATCTCGCCGATCGCGCCCGGCACGTCGGTGATGTTCACCAGGATCACGATGAGGCACGCGGCGATGTAGATGATCGCCATGGAAGGGACGAGGCGGCTGGTCACGGCGCCGATCGACTTGATGCCACCGATGATCACCGCACCGACCACCACGGCGAGGACGACACCGAAGACGAACGCGGCGCCGTCACTGCCGAGGAAGCCGTCGTCGCCGCCCGTGACGTCGCGGAGCTGAGCGAAGGTCTGGTTCGCCTGGAACATGTTGCCGCCGGCCAGCGCGAAGAACAGCAGCATGATCGCCGCGAGCACGGCCAGCACCTTGCCCAGCGTCCTGCCGAAGCCGTTACGGAACCGGTCCGCCAGCCCCTTGCGCAGGTAGTGCATGGGGCCGCCGGAGACGGTGCCGTCCTCGTGCGTCTCGCGGTACTTCACACCAAGCGTGCACTCGACGAACTTGGTGCACATGCCGAGCAGTCCGGCGAGGATCATCCAGAAGGTGGCGCCCGCGCCACCGATGGTGACGGCCACGCCGACACCGGCGATGTTGCCGAGGCCGACCGTGCCCGACACGGCGGAGCTCAGCGCCTGGAAGTGGTTGATCTCGCCGGGCTCGTCCTTCCGCGTGTACTTGCCCCTGACGATCTCTGTCGCGAGCTTGAACTTGCGGAACTGCACGAAGCCGAAGTAGATCGTGAAGACCGTGGCGGCCAGGACGAGCCAGGCCACGATCCACGGGAACGAGATGCTGCCGATCGTGAGCTCGGCGAACACGAAACTGGACAGGCCATCCGAGATGGGCGTGAATATGTCGTTGATCCACTCCTCGATCGAGGCGAGGGTGCCTCCCTCGGCGGCGAGGACATCGATGTCGGGCGGTGAGCTCGTGGCCAGTGGCCCGGGTGTGATGACTGACATGGTCCGGTAGTTCATCCCATCAGGTGGGCGATCGCAAGCTGTCCGCAGTAGTCGTTACTTTGCGAAATTCCATGGGTTGAGTGGAACACGCTCAACTTTCCTGACGTTGTGCATATCGACGGCCTCTGCGAGAGGCTGGGTCCAGGGAGCTTTCGACCAGAGGTGAGGGATGGACTCTTTCAACCCGACCACGAAGACTCAGCAGGCGATCTCGTCCGCGGCGCAGGCAGCCACGATGGCGGGCAACCCGGAGATCTCGCCCGCGCACCTGCTCGGTGCCCTGCTGTCCCAGGGTGACGGCTTGTCCGGGCCGCTGCTCACCGCGGTCGGGGCCGACGCGGACGTGGTGCACAAGGAGCTGGAGCCGATCATCGCCGGCCTGCCGTCCGCGACCGGCGCGACGGTGTCGACGCCGCAGTTCGACGGCCACGCCGTCAAGTCGCTGACGCACGCGCAGAAGCTGGCCACCGAGCTCGGGGACGAGTACGTCTCCACCGAGCACGTCCTCGTCGGCCTCGCGGCCGAGGGAGGTCCCGTCGCCGGGCTGCTCAAGCGGCACGGCGCGACGCCGGACGCGCTGCGCGAGGCGTTCACCAAGGTCCGCGGCTCCGCCCGCGTGACCAACCCGGACCCAGAGGGCACGTACCAGGCGCTCGAGAAGTACGGCCTCGACCTCACCGCCGCGGCGCGCGCGGGCGAACTGGACCCGGTGATCGGCCGCGACACCGAGATCCGCCGCGTCGTGCAGGTGCTCTCGCGCCGCACCAAGAACAACCCGGTGCTGATCGGTGAGCCCGGCGTCGGCAAGACCGCCATCGTCGAGGGCCTCGCCCAGCGCATCGTCGCGGGTGACGTGCCGGAGTCGTTGCGCGGCAAGCGCGTCGTGTCGCTCGACCTCGGCTCGATGGTCGCCGGGTCGAAGTACCGCGGCGAGTTCGAGGAGCGGCTCAAGGCCGTGCTCAAGGAGATCAAGGAGTCCAACGGCCAGGTCGTCACGTTCATCGACGAGCTGCACACCATCGTCGGCGCGGGCGGCACCGGCGAAGGTGGAGCCATGGACGCGGGCAACATGATCAAGCCGATGCTCGCGCGCGGCGAGCTGCGCATGGTCGGCGCCACGACGCTCGACGAGTACCGCAAGCACATCGAGAAGGACGCCGCGCTGGAGCGCCGCTTCCAGCAGGTACTCGTCGGCGAGCCGTCGGTTGAGGACGCCGTCGGCATCCTGCGTGGCCTCAAGGAGCGCTACGAGGTGCATCACGGTGTGCGCATCACCGACGCGGCGCTGGTTGCGGCCGCGACGCTGTCCGACCGCTACATCACCGCGCGATTCCTGCCCGACAAGGCCATCGACCTCGTCGACGAGGCCGCGTCGCGGCTGCGCATGGAGATCGACTCCCGGCCCGTCGAGATCGACGAGGTGGAGCGCGCCGTGCGCCGCATGGAGATCGAGGAGATGGCGCTGGAGAAGGAGGACGACGCCGCCTCCCGCGAGCGCCTGACCGCACTGCGCGCCGAGCTGGCCGAGAAGCGCGAGGAGCTGTCCGCGCTGACCGCCCGCTGGCAGAACGAGAAGGGCTCGATCGAGAAGGTCCGCGAGCTCAAGGAGCAGCTGGAGCAGTTGCGTGGCGAGGCCGACCGCGCCGAGCGCGACGCCGACCTCGGGCGCGCCGCCGAACTGCGCTACGGCCGCATCCCCGCGCTGGAGAAGGAGCTCGACGAGGCCACCGAGGTCACCGAGGCGAAGGCCGACGTGATGCTCAAGGAGGAGGTCGGCGCCGACGACGTGGCCGACGTGGTGAGCGCGTGGACCGGAATCCCGGCGGGCCGCCTGCTGGAGGGTGAGACCGGCAAGCTGCTGCGTATGGAGCAGGAGCTGACCAGCCGCGTCGTCGGCCAGTCGGAGGCCGTGAAGGTGGTCTCCGACGCGGTGCGCAGGGCAAGGGCCGGCGTCGCCGATCCCGACCGGCCGACGGGCTCGTTCCTGTTCCTCGGCCCCACCGGGGTCGGCAAGACGGAGCTGGCGAAGGCGCTCGCCGAGTTCCTCTTCGACGACGAGCGGGCGATGCTGCGCATCGACATGAGCGAGTACAGCGAGAAGCACAGCGTCGCGCGGCTGGTCGGCGCCCCGCCCGGCTATGTGGGCTACGACCAGGGCGGCCAGCTCACCGAGTCGGTGCGCAGGCGGCCGTACTCGGTGGTGCTGCTCGACGAGGTGGAGAAGGCCCACCCCGACGTGTTCGACGTGCTGCTGCAGGTGCTCGACGACGGCAGGCTGACCGACGGCCAGGGCCGCACGGTCGACTTCCGCAACACGATCCTGGTGCTCACGTCGAACCTCGGCTCGCACGAGATCGCCAGTGACGCCGCCGCGCTGGACGAGCGGCAGCGCACCGACGCCGTGCTCTCGGTGGTGCAGCGGCACTTCAAGCCGGAGTTCCTGAACCGGCTCGACGACATCGTGGTGTTCCACGCGCTCGACACCGAGCAGCTGGCCTCCATTGTGGACATCCAGGTGGGGCGGCTGGCGCAGCGGCTCTCGCAGCGCAGGCTCACGCTCGAGGTGTCGCCGGCGGCCCGCGAGTGGCTGGCGCTCAACGGCTACGACCCGATCTACGGCGCCCGGCCGCTGCGGCGGCTCGTGCAGTCGGCGATCGGCGACGAGCTGGCCCGCAAGCTGCTGGCCGGCGACATCCGGGACGGCGACACCGTGAACGTCGACGTGCCGGAGCTGGACTCCGGCAACGGCTCCCTGGTGGTCACCCGAGCCGGGCAACCGGTCCAGTAACCAAACGGGTACCCGCGACACGGCCCGCTGATCTTGGTCGGCGGGCCGTGAGGGATACCCTGGTCGCCGTGGGTATTCCAGCGTGGATCTGGTTCGTCATCGCGGCCGTCGCCGCGGTGGCCGGGCTCGCACTGCTCACCGCCGACAAGGCCAGGGAGAGCTCGCGCAATCGCGAGCGCGCGCGCTGGGCCGAGCTGCGCGGCTGGCAGTACGTCGAGGAGGACGAACGCCTCCCGCAGCAGTGGGCGGGCGGCGCCATCGGGTACTTCGGGGCCGAGGCGGCGGTCAACGTCGTCGCGGGCTCCACGTTCACCTCCGACGGCAGGCGCCCGGTGTTCGTCTTCGACATCGAAGCCGACAGCCTGATCCCCGCCGTGATCGTCGCCGTGCGCTGCAACCGGATCCACCCGGTGCTGCTGGAGCTGTGGCTCGCGAGCGTGCCGTTCCAGCGCGCGGAGATGCCGGAGCTGCTCGGGCCGGTGGGCCAGCGCTACGCGTTCGCCGACGAGGTGAACACCGCCCGCGCGATGATCACGCAGGAGCTGGTGGACGCCGCCGACGCGCTGGGCGGCGACGTCGGCGTCGCGTGGCTGGAGAACGAGTGGGTGCTCGCGAGCGTGGCCCCCAACGTCGGCCCGTCCCGTCTGGAGCGGCTGCTCCGCGATCTCGGCGAGATCGCCGACATCGTCGACCCCTTCGATGACGACCTCGCCCAGGCGCAGCAGGAGCAGGCGGCACCTCCGCCCTCCGCGGCCCAGCCCACCACGACCACCGAGGAGCGGGCGCGTCAGCAGGGCTTCTAGAGGTCGAGCGTCCCCGAGAGGTGCGGGCGCTCGTCGGCGGGGAAGCCTGACGCCTCGCCGAGGTCGAGCGTGCCGGTGAACCGGCCGTCGTCCCGCACCGACAGTTCGCGGTAGGTCACCGGGAACTCACGGGTCCGCGCGACGGCGTAACCCTCCGCGAACGAATCGGGGTCGAGGGCGTGACCGTTCGCCGGCGGCACGGTCGGTTCGTCGCCGTCGGATGTCTCGGGGTCGGTCGCCGCGAGGAAGCCTCGGACGAACGACAGGTAGTCGATGGCGCCGTCCTCCATCTGGAGCTCATCCTCGTCTGGGTGAGTGTGTACCCCTAATGGCGTTCCGAAGATACTTCCTGTGCTCTCCGTGACCCAAGCGGGGCGGTGCGTCAAGGCCGGCCCCGCTTCCGCCGCCACCTGAACGGAGTCGCTTCGCGACGCTAGGTTGTTCCCATGCCTACCGCTTTGATCACTGGCGCTACGGTCGGTATCGGCGCCGCGTTCGCCCGCAGGCTCGCCGCCGAACGCTACGACCTCGTGCTCGTCGCCCGCAACGAACCGAAGCTGCGCGCCAGGGCGAAGGAGCTCGCCTCCGCGTACGGCATCACCGCGGACGTCCTGCCGGCCGACCTCGCCACCGCCGAGGGCCGCGAGGCTGTGGAGCAGCGCCTGCGCGAGCAGCCCGTCGACCTGCTCGTGAACAACGCGGGGCTCGGCCTGGCCGGCGAGTTCTGGACAGCCTCGGCCGACGAGCTGCAGCACCAGCTCGACGTCAACGTCACCGCCGTGCTGCGGCTGACGAGGGCCGCGCTGCCCGCGATGCTGGAGCGCGGCGCCGGTGACGTGATCAACGTCTCCAGCGTCGCCGGGTTCTTCTCCGGCAGGGGCTCCACCTACACCGCGAGCAAGAGCTGGGTGACGTCGTTCTCCGACGGGCTCGCCTCGGCGCTGCACGGCTCCGGGGTACGCGTGCTGGCCCTGTGCCCGGGGTTCACCGAGACCGAGTTCCACGACCGCGCCGGCCTGGAGAAGACCGGGCCGAAGGCGTTCTGGCTGAGTGCCGACCGAGTGGTCTCCGACGCGCTCACCGATCTGCGCAAGGGCAAGGTGATCTCGATCCCGAGCCCGCAGTACAAGGTCATCGCCACCGTGGGACGCATGCTGCCGCGCGGTCTCGTGCGCAGGCTCGGCGGCCGGTTCGCGGGTCGCGACCGGACCTGAGCGGAGCCCGTGTGTAAAACTGCGGGTCGTGGCGAACCCCTCGACTGACGAAGCGGCGAAGATCGAACTGGCCAGGCTGGTCGCCGAACTGTGCGTGGTGCGCGGCAAGGTGACGCTTTCCTCCGGCAAGGAGGCCGACTACTACGTCGACCTGCGCCGGGCGACCCTGCACCACGCCGCCGCTCCGCTCATCGGCCGCCTGCTGCGCAGGCTCACGGCCGACTGGGACTACGTGGCCGTCGGCGGGCTCACCCTCGGAGCCGACCCCGTCGCCACCGCGATGCTGCACTCGGCCGCGGCCGACGGGATGGTGCTCGACGCGTTCGTGGTGCGCAAGGCCGTCAAGGAACACGGCATGCAGCGGCGCATCGAGGGCTTGGGGGTGGCCGGCCAGCGCGTGCTCGCGGTCGAGGACACCTCCACCACCGGGGGCAGCGTGCTCACGGCGGTGGAGGCGCTTGGCGAGGCGGGTGCCACGGTGGTCGGCGTGGCCACAGTGGTCGATCGCGGCACCGGCGCCAAGGAGGCCATCGAGAAGGAGGGCCTGCCGTACCGGTACCTGCTCGATCTCGACGACCTCGGCCTCGCCTGATCAACGGCCGGTTACCCCGGCGAAAGTCGCTGCTCAGGTCTGCTAACGAGAACGACATCACGCCGTCACTCGTCTGAGTGACCACGTCGATCAAGCTCTGCTTCGCCACGTGGCGAAGGGAGCTTGAATGGCATCCAACGTGACACGTCGAACCCTGCTCAGATCCATCGGCGTCGCGGGCGGGGCCGGAGTGATGTTCGAGTCGATGCGGGCGCTCGGCCTGATGGCCTCGCCCCAGGCGCTCGCCGTCCCCGACTTCCGCCCGCCCCGAACCGGCGATCTCGACGACCGCAAACGCGGCAAGAAGGTGGTGGTGCTCGGCGCGGGCGTCGCCGGTCTCACCGCCGCGTACGAGCTCGGCAAGGCCGGGTACCGATGCACGATCCTCGAAGCCAAGGACCGTGTCGGCGGTCGCAATTGGACTGTCAGGGCGGGGACCACGGAGACCGATCTCGACGGGCACACCCAGACGGCCCGGTTCGGCCGGGACCCGGACGTCTACCTCAACGCGGGACCGGCGCGACTGCCCCAGTCGCACATCACTCTCGACTACTGCCGCGAACTGGGCGTCCCGCTGGAGGTGTTCCTCAACGCCAACGCCAACGCGCTCATCTACAACGAGCGGAGCGGCGTCGCGCCGCAGCAGTACCGCACCGCCAAGGCCGACATGTACGGCTACGTCTCCGAGCTGCTGGCCAAGGCCGTGGACCAGGGTTCGCTCGACGCGAGCCTTACCGCCTCCGACAAGGACGCCCTGCTGACGTTCCTCTCCGGCTTCGGCGCCATCGGCAACAAGGCCACCGGGTACGCCTACACCGGTACGAGCAGGCGCGGCTACTCGGTCGAGCCGGGCGCGGCCGACCAGGCCGGCACGGTGCTCGGCCCGCCACCCTCGCTCTCGGCCGTACTGGCCAGCCAGGTGGGCAGGTACTTCTCGTTCGAGTTCGGCTACGACCAGGCCATGACCATGTTGCAGCCGGTGGGCGGCATGGACGCGATTCCGAGGGCGCTCCACGACGCCGTCGGCAGGGACAAGGTGCGGCTCGGCGCCCGCGTCACCGGGGTCACCGACACCGATCGTGGCGTCGAGGTGACCTACACCGACCGGCGCGGCAAGGAGGTGCTCGTCACCGCGGACTACTGCGTCGCGACGCTGCCACCGCACCTGATGGCGAAGATCCCCACCAACCTCGACCCGGCCGTCACCGCTGCGCTGCGCTTCCCCACCGTCACGTCGGCGGGCAAGATCGGCCTGGAGTACCGGCGCCGCTGGTGGGAGACGGACGAGCGGATCTACGGCGGCATCACCGAGACCGACATGGACCTCCAGCACATCTGGTACCCGTCGGCGGGTTTCCACGGCAAACGCGGGGTCGTGGTCGGCTACTACAACACGGGCGGCAGCGCGAACACCTACGGCGCCCTGGCCCCCTCGGCGCGAACGGAGCGAGCCCTCGCGCAGGGCGTGAAGATCCACGGCGAGAAGTACCGCTCGGAACTCGCGTCGGCGTTCTCCGTCGCGTGGCAGCGGACGCCGTTCCTCGAGGGCGCCTGGGTCGGCTGGCCCTCTCGCACGAGCGGGCAGTACGCGCTGCTCAACGAACCGGCCGGGCACGTCTACTTCGCGGGCGACTGGCTGAGCTACTTCATCGCGTGGCAGGCGGGCGCGTTCGACTCCGCCCGCCACGCCGTCACCAACATCCACCAGCGCGTCATGGCGGAAGGGTAGCCACATGAGCAGGTTCTCCCGGCGCGCACTCGGCGCCATCGCGGGCGGCACGGCGGTCGCGTTCGGCCTGGGCGCGGGCACGGCATCGGCAGGCGGCCGCCTCGGCAAGGGCCCGAGGCCCACCGAGGTCCGCTTCAACATGCCCAGCGGCAACAACCCGTCGATCGCGAACGGTGTCGCCGTCGGCTGCGCGGTCGCGGTCTACACCAGCAGCGGCCTCGGCCCCGCCGCAGCGAACCCTTCGGCGCAGGCGGGATCGCCGGAGCGGTACGTCGACCTCTCGCTGTTCCCCGGCGGCACACTGCCCGCCGGGGTCACGATCACCGAGGCGCAGGCGTGGAACACCCTCAAGCGCATCGTCGACAACCTCACGGCGATGCAGGCGAGGCCGCAGGACGTGATCACCATGAAGTGCTACCTCAAACGCCTCCCGGGGGCGAGCGACGCCGACTACGCGGGCTGGAACCGGGCGTACCGGCACTTCTTCGCCAACGCTGACCTCGACACCGGCAAGCCGATCCCGATGCCGATCGGCACCGCCCCGCCTGTGCGGCCGTACGTCGTCAACCCGGCGCGGCCCGCCCGCGCGACGACGGAGGTGGCCGGGCTCGCGGTACCGGGATGGCTGATCGAGGTGGAGGTCCAGGCCACTTACCCGGCGCGCTGAGTGAGCGGCGGCCCGTTACGAAGTCTCGGCTTCGTAACGGGCCGTTCGCGATTTCCGACAGATCATTTCGAAGACGACGGATGAGGTATTTGGGAGTACCGTTGTCAGTGATCAGGGGGTTGTAACCGGGGTAGGTGGGGCGATGCTGGGGTTGCTGACCGGTCTCACGACAGCAGTCCATTTCCTGGCGTTGGTTTATATCGGACTCGGCGGTTTTCTCGCGTGGATCTGGCCGAAGTCGATCTTCGTGCACATCTTCTTCGCGCTGTGGGGTGTGGCCGTCAACGCCCTGCCGCTGCCCTGCCCGCTGACCGTGGCCGAGGACTACCTGCGTGAGCAGCGCGGGCTAGGCCCGCTGCCCGGCGGCTTCAACGAGCACTACATCTACGACACCCTCGTGCCGCGCGAGATCCTGCCGGTGGTCGGCATCCTCGCGCTCCTGCTAGTGATCGGGTCCTACGTCGGCGCGTACGTGCTGTGGCGGCACCGCCAGCAGCAGCCGAGCGGCGTGCCGGGGCGTCCGGTGAGGCTGGGCTGAGCCGGGCGACAATGGAGGCGTGATCGAGGAGACCGGGCCGACCGAGTGGGTCGGAAGGCACGAGGTCGGCGTCGGCCCGTGGCAGGGTCCGTGGCCCGACGACGATCGCTACGACCCGGACCTGCTCGAACACGGTGACCGGCGCAACGTCGTCGACCCCTACCGGTACTGGCGGCGCGAGGCGATCGTGGCCGACGTCGACGCCCGTCGGTTCCCCTTCCATGTCGCGATCGAGAACTTCCAGCACGACCACAACATCGGCACGGTCGTGCGCACCGCCAACGCGTTCGCGGCCGCCGCCGTGCACATCGTGGGCAAGCGGCGGTGGAACCGGCGTGGCGCGATGGTGACCGACCGCTACCAGCACCTGCACCACCACGTGGGCGTCGGCGAGCTGGCCGCGTTCGCCGTCGAGCACGGGCTCGCGATCGTGGCCGTGGACAACACCCCAGGGGCGCGGCCCGTCGAGACGGCCGAGCTGCCGCGCGAGTGCGTGCTGCTGTTCGGCCAGGAGGGACCGGGCCTCTCGCCGGAGGCGCAGGAGGCCGCCGACCTCGTGGTGTCCATCGCGCAGTTCGGCACCACGCGCTCGATCAACGCGGGCGTCGCCGCCGGGATCGTCATGCACGCGTGGATACGGCAGCACGCCGATCTGTCGAAGGCGTGGTAGCGCGCCGCGGCAGCAGCAGCGGCGTCGCCAGCAGTAGGGCGCCCGCGATCGCGATGGCGGCGCGGACGCTCGTCGCCGCGGCCAGCAGACCCCAGAGCGCGGTCAGCGCGGCGACGGTGGCGTTGCTCGTGATCGTCCACGCGGACAGCGTGCGGGCCACGCGATCCGCCGGGGTGTGGTCGAGCCGGAAGGTGGCGAACACCGGGTTGAACACGCCGATGCACGTGATCATCACGAGCTGGAGCGTCAGCACGAGCACGAGTCCTCCGAGCCCTGGGCCTGCGAAGGCGAGGCCGATGGGCCAGCACACGCGAAGCGTCCCCGCGGCGAGTAGGACGGGGCGCCGCCCGAACCGCGCGACCAGGGGCGGGGCCAGCCACGAGCCGACGAGCCCGCCGAGGCAGGGCCCCGCGAGCGCGAGGGCGTACTGCCACGGCGGGAAACCCAGCTCTCCCAGCATGAGCACCGCCAGCAGCGGTGAGGTCGCCAGCAGCAGGCCGTTGAAGAGCACCGTGTTGCAGAACAGCGGGCGGAGCACGGGGTGGCGAAAGATGTGCCGCCACCCTTCGAGAACCTCGCCCGCGCCCGGCCGCGACACCGGCCGCCCGGGGCGAGGCTCCCGCCCGCCGATCGCGCTGATCCCCGCTGCGGAGAGCAGGTAGGTGACCGCGTCGACGACCACGGTGGTGATCGGGCCGAACAGCCCGAGTGAGGCGCCACCGAGCGGAGGGCCGAGCGCGGTCGCCGTCCACGTCGTCGCCTCGAACCGCCCGTTCGCGACGAGCAGGTGCTCCGATGGCAGGAGGGTCTTCAGGTAGGCGCCGCTCGCCGCCCGGAACGCGATGTCGGCCGAGGCGACCACCACCGAGACCACCATCAGCTGCGCGAACGTCAGCACACCGAACGCGAAAGCTCCCGCGACGCTCGACAGCGCGGCGAACCGGATCAGGTCCGTCACCACCAGCACCGACCTTTTGCGACGGAACTCCACGACCGGCCCAAGCGGCACCGCGAACACCGCACCGGCGGCAAGACCCGCCGCCGCGAGCAGCGACACCTCCAACGGCCCCGCGCCCAGCACGAGCACGGCGATCATCGGGAACGCGTCGAAGGCGAACCTCGTGCCGAACGTGCTCACCGCGTAGGCGGCCCACAGGAAGCCGAACCGCCTGCCCAGTGATCCGCCCGCCACGCCCGTCAGCCAAGCGGATGCCGGAAGGAAAAGCGAACAACCACACCGGCGCCGAGGTCCCGGCAACCCGCACCCCGCGCTCCCACCTCGGCACAGCGCGGCGCAGGCCGGGAACGTGGACGCCGAGCTGGGCCGGTCAGTCCACGCCGAGGTCGGCCAGTTCCTCGGCAGGGTGAGGCAGGACCGTCACCGCCGGGTCCGAGGGAGCCTCCACGGTGCGCGGCGCGGGGTTGCGGTTGACCAACAGGCGGAACACGTCCGGGCGGGAGTAGTGGCCCACCGGGTCCGCCGCGGACTTCGCGATCGCGATCAGCGCGGGGTCGAGGTCGGCGTACAGGATGCCCTCCTCGGTCTCCGCGAGCGGCTCGGCCAGCGGGGTGCCCTCGGGGCCGAAGATCCGGGCGAAGCCACCACCGAGCCGCAGCAACTGCCGCTTGGCCTCGGTGTCGCAGAACACCTCGTGCGCCGCCTCGCCGACCACCGAACACGCCGCGAGGACGAACGCCTGTCCCTCGACCGCGTACGTCAGGCTGGCCGCCGTGTTGACCTCCGGCCCCAGCGCGGTCGCCGCGCCGCGGTACACCGAGAAACTCGGCCACGACGCCACGTGGATCTCCTCGCCAAGGCTGTACATCGCGTACTTGGTCAGCGGCTGGAAGTGCTCCCAGCAGTTCAGCCCGCCGAGCTTTCCGAGCGCGGTGTCGTGCACCTGCAGGTCGCTGCCGTCACCCTCGCCGAATACCGAGCGCTCGACGTGGGTCGGCTTGAGCTTGCGGCGCACCGAGATCAGCTCCCCGGTGTCCGCGATGAACGCCTGCGCCATGTACAGGCTGCCGCCTGCCCGCTCGCTGAAGCCGAGCACCACGTGCACGCCGTGTTCCGCCGCGGCCTGGCGGATCCGCCGCATCTCGGCGCCGTCGCGGGTCATCGAGTTGGCGGCGTACCTCGGCACGAACGCCATGCCCGCCGCGGGGGAGTCGAGCCAGATCCACCATGGGTAGCCGGGGACGAACGTCTCGCCGAACGACACCAGCTTCGCTCCGCCCCTCGCGGCCTCACCGATGAGCGCGACCGCCTTCTCGACGCTTCCGGCCAGGTCCAGCCACACCGGCTCGGCCTGCACCGCCGCGACCCGCACCACGCTTTCCATGACGTCTCCTCGAACCGAGTGGGATCAGTTGGAGGGCATCATGCGGCGTTCGCGGTTCCGCCGGACTGACCGCGCGTGCCGCTGTCACTGACCGCGCGTGCCGTCCCGGCACTCGCGGGGCGTCATCCCGAACTCGGCGCGGAACGCGCGGTGGAAGCCGGACTCGCTGTCGTACCCGCACAGCGCGGCGATGGCCGCGACCGGCCGGTCCGGGTGCTCGAGCAGCATCGCCCTGGCCCGGTCGAGCCGGATGCGCCGGATCTGGGTGGCGATGCCACCGTCAGGGGTGAAGACGCGGTACAGGGTGCGCCGGGAGACCCGGCAGGCCCCGGCGACGAGGTCGACATCGAGCCCCGGATCACCGAGGTTTCGCCGGATGAACGCCAACGCCCGTTCCCGCACCAATGCCTGCACCGGGTCGGGTGCCGGTTCGTCCCGCGCCGCGAAGGAGGCCGCCGCCGACAGCAAGCCGAGCGCGTGCGGCAGCAACGGGGCCGTGGTGTGCGGGTTCGCCTTCGCCGCGTCGGCCAGCGAGGTGAAGAACGCTGGGACGACCTGTCCAGGCCCGCCCCGGCCGAGGGTGCGGGCGGTCAGCCTGCGGGTGTCCCGCACCGCGAGGTCCCGTTTGGGCACCTGGACGACGAGCTGGCGGAACCGCTCGTCGAAGTGCAGTGTGTAGGGCCGCGTGCTGTCGTAGAACGCCATGTCACCCGCCCGCAGCTCGGCTCGCCGCTCGTCCTGCTCGACCAGCCCGCGACCCTGCAGCTGAATGCTCGCCAGCAGGTACTCGTCACCACTGCGGGCGATCAGGCTCCGCGTGCGCCGCACCACCTGCCCCGCGGCGACCACAGTGGACAGTTCCAGGCGGCCGACCGGCACGTGCTCGATGCGCCCCGCGAACGCACCCTGGGTGACGGGAGCGGCGTTGAGCTGGACGAACGTCTCGCAGATCAGCTCCCGCCAGTAGGCGAACGCCTCCTCGGCGGGCACCGCCGCCGTGCTCAGCTCCACCCGGGCCTGCCGGTCCATCCCGGGATTGTCACCCCGGCAGCCGCTCCTGTCGACCCCTCGCTAGGCGGGCGCGACCTCGACCGGGATGCCGTTCAGCACGGCGGTTCCCGAGAGCGCGTCGACCGACAGCTCGTCGGCGAGCACGTTGGAGTTCGCGCCCGGGTGCGCCTTCGCCACTGTGGTGCGCACGCCGTCGACGTCGTGACCCCAGCCGTGGGGGATGCTCACCACGCCCGGCCGGATCTCGTCGGTGACCTCCACCTCCACCTCGATCGTGCCCGTGCGGGCGGTGACCTTCGCCTGGCCGCCGTCGTGAAGGCCGAGCCTGCCCGCGTCGTCGGGATGCACCTGCACGGTGCACAGGTTCTTCCCGCGCACCAACGGTTCGAGGTTGTGCATCCAGGAGTTGTTGGAGCGCAGCTGCCGCCTGCCGATGAGCACGAGCCGCCCGTTCGGCGACCGCCCCAGCTCCTTGGCGAGCCTCGGCACGTCGGCCGTGATCGCCTCCGGAGCCAGCTCGATCCGGCCGCTCGGCGTGCTGAGCACCTCCGGGATCCGGGGTCGCAGCGGGCCGAGGTCCACACCGTGCGGCGCCGCTTCGAGATCGGCGAGGGTCAGGTCGTACGGGCCTGCGCGCAGCATCAGGTCCATGATCCGCTCGGGTCCCGTGCGCTCGCCCGCGACGGCGACGTCGAGCCCGCAGCGGCGGGCCACCTCGGCGGCGACGAACGCGTCGAGCGCGGCGACGTCGGCGTCCGGGCCCTGACCCGTCGCGATTCCCGTGAGGCGCAGCAACGTCTCCCACTCCTGCGGCATGGGTGAGGGCAGTGCGGCGGGGGTCCAGTTGGCGACGTTGCGCACGGCGAGCTGGTACAGCGCGATGTCGTAGTGCGCCCGCTCCAGCGGTGTCGGCCCTGGCAGGATCACGTCGGCGTGCCGCGTGGTCTCGTTGAGATAGATGTCGAGCGAGAGCATGAACTCCAGCTGTGGCAACGCGTTCGCGAGCCTGCCCGCGTTGGGCGTGCTCAGGCACGGGTTGCCCGCGATGGTCACGAGAGCGCGGACCTGACCCTCTCCCGGAGTCTCGATCTCCTCGGCCAGCGCGGCGACGGGGACCTCGCCGAACACCTCGGGCAGCCCGCGCACACGGGTCCGCCAGCGGCCCGCCGCGAACGGGCGCCGCGCGCCGCTGCCGCTCCGTTTGCCCGCCGCCGCGAACGGGAACATCGCACCGCCCTCGGCGTCGAGGTTGCCGGTCAGCACGTTCAGCACGTCCACGAGCCAGCTGGTGAGCGTGCCGAACGTCTGCGTCGTGGTGCCGGTCCGGCCGTAGACCACGGCGCGTTCGGCGGCGGCGAGTTCCCTCGCCATCCGGCGGATCTCGGCTGCCGCAACGCCCGTCACCGGGGCCACGGCCTCGGGGGTGAACGGTTCGGCGAGGGTGCGCACCTCGGCGACACCGTTGACGTGGTCGGTGAGCCTGCCGAGGCGCACCAGGTCCTCGGCGAACAGGGTGTGGACCAGTGCGAAGAGCAGCAGCGCGTCGGTGCCGGGCCGGATCGCGTGGTGCTCGTCGGCGGCCTCGGCCGTGCGGGTGCGGCGTGGATCCACCACCACGACCTTGCCGCCGCGCTCCCGGACGGCGCGCAACCTGCCCCGCACGTCCGCTGCGGTCATCAGGCTTCCGTTGGACACCAACGGGTTCGCGCCCAGCATCAGCAGGTGCCCGGTGCGGTCGAGGTCGGGAACGGGGATGGTGAAGCCGCCGCCGAAGAGGTAGCCGGAGGAGTAGTGCTTGGGCAGCTGGTCGACGCTGCCGGCCGTGTAGAAGTTCTTGGTGCCGAGCGCCTTGAAGAACGCGCGGCCGTAGAGGGCGACGGCGAGGTTGTGCGCCGCGGGGTTGCCCACGTAGACGGCCACGGAGTCGCGGCCGTGCTCCGCCGCCACCGCGGGAAGGCGCGCGTCGATCTCGGCGAACGCCTCCGCCCACGAGACCTCGGTGAACGAGCCGTTCCGCTTCACCAGCGGCGCCCGCAGCCGGTCGGGGTCACTGTGCAGGGCGCCCAGCGAGGCGCCCTTCGGGCAGATGTAGCCGCAGGAGAAGACGTCCTCGGCGTCGCCGCGCACCGAGGTCACGTCCGCGCCGTCGAAGGTCACCTCCAGGCCGCAGGTCGCCTCGCAGAGCGGACAAGTGACATGCGCCGTTGCCATTTGCTCATGGTTCTACACGCGCTGCGGTATGTCGAGGACGGCGCAAGGATGGGCACATGCCGTGGAGCGAGTGCGCCGCCGAGGCCGAAAGCGCCGTGTGCGCCCGGCATCTCGCGCGCGTGTGGGGGCTGCCCGGTACCGCGCTCGGCCTGCCCGCCTGGCCGCCGACCACCCGGCACCGCCTGCACCGGCCCTGGCACTACTGGTGGAACGCGCACCTGCTCGACTGCCTCGCCGACGCGCGACTGCGCGCACCCGACCCGGAGCGGGAGGTGACGATCGCGCGGCTGGTGCGCTCCATCCGGCTGCGCAACCGCGGCAGGTGGACCAAGGACTACTACGACGACATGGCCTGGCTCGCGCTGGCCTTGCAGCGGATCGGTGAGCACGAGCCCGTGCGGATCCTGCTCGACGCGGTGTGGGCGGGCTGGTCCGTCGACGCCGGTGGTGGCATCCGTTGGCGCAGCGGCGATTCCTTCAAGAACGCGCCGACGAACGGACCTGCCGCGATCGCCTTCGCGAGGGCGGGAGAGACGGACAAGGCGCGGAAACTGTTCTCGTGGCTGGAGAACCGGCTCGTCGATCCGGACACCGGGCTGGTCAACGACGGCGTACGCGCCGACACCGGCGAGTGCGTGGAGGAGATCTTCACCTACTGCCAGGGCGTCTTCCTCGGTGCCTGCCTCGAGTTGTCCGAAGTGGACGCGGCCGAACGGACGGTGCGCGCGGTGGCCGCCCATCTGGCGCCGGGCGGCGTGCTCCGCGGCCAGGGCGGTGGCGACGGCGGGTTGTTCGCGGGGATCCTGGCTCGCTATCTGGCTTCCGCGGCGAAAAGGCTGCCGAAGGGGCCGGCCGCCGACGTGGCCGCCGAGCTGGTGCTCGACTCGGCGTCAGCGTGCTGGCGTGGCGCGGCCCCGGCCGAGCACGGCCCGCTGTTCGGTCCGGAGTGGACGGAGCCTGTGGAGCTGCCGCCGCGGGGGGCCGCGCGCGATCTCTCGGTTCAGCTCGGCGCTTGGCTGCTGCTGGAGGCCGCCGCCGTGCTGGATCCCTGAGCAGGGCAGCCACAGGAGGACCGGTGCGCGAAGGACGGCGTGAGCCGCACGGTCCTCGGCCGCCGCGCAGGGTCGGCGATACGCGACAGCAGCAGCCGCACAGCCGTGTGCGCGATGTCGCCGAACGGTGGGGCCAGCGCGGAAACGGGCGGGTCGGCTTCGCGGGCGCGGCCCGTGTCACCGTGGCAGACCAGGCCCAGCTCCGCGCCGATGCGCAGCCCGCGGTCGCGCGCCTCGGCCTGCACAGCCCCGAGCATGCCTTCCCCGGCGACGACGACCGCTGACGGCCTTTCGGCCAGCAGCACCCCGGCCGCCGATGGCGAGCCCCCGCGCACGACGAGCGCGGCGTCCCAGCGCAGGCCGGCGCGGCCGAGGCCGAGCCGGTAACCGAGCGACCGCTCGTCGGCGTCGCCGTCACCGGGCGGTCCCGCGAGGAGCCCGATCCGGCGGTACCCCCGCGCGGCCAGGTGCTCGGTGAGCTCGGACGTGGACTCGATGTTCTCCGTGCCGACCTGGTCGACATCGTCCCGCGGGGCGAGGCGGTCGACGAGCACGGTCGGCAAGCCGATCCGCACCAGCTCGGTCACCACGGTGTCGTCCCCGCTCGCCGGGGCCAGCAACACACCGTCGACTCCCTGGGCGCGCAGGGTGCGGGCCGCGGCGGCCTCGGAGGTGACGCTGCCGGTGGTCTCGGCGAAGGTCACCGCGCAACCCTCGGCCAGGACCGCCGACTCGATCGCGGCGGCCAGTTCGGCGCGGCCTCCGGTGTCCGGCGCGAGGGCGACCCCGAACCGGTAGCACAGGGGCGCGCGCCTGCGGGGCGGTGCGCTCGACGGTGAGCTCATGGCGCTACTCCAGGAGGAGGGAGCTGATCGGGTGACGCTAGCCCGAGTGGGCTAACGCGCAACCGGTTACGCAGCGCGTCGCCGCAGAATCAACTGTCCGGGTGAATCGCGGGGCAACCGCATGACTCCCGGTGCCGCAGGACCGGTGGGAGGCGCAACGTCTCCGGCCTGCGGTCCGGGTCCTTGATCCGCGACAGCAGCAGCCGGACGGCCTCGCGGCCGATGTCGGCGATGGGCTGCGCCATGGTGGTCAGCGGCGGGTCCACGAGGTCGGCCCATTCCGTGTCGTCGAAGCCGACCACGGCGACGTCCTTGCCGACGTGCAGCTGCCGCCGCCGCGCTTCGTGCAGCACGCCGGCCATCATCGCGTCGTTGCCGACCACCACCGCGCTCGGCGGCTCCGGCCGGTCGAGCAGTGCGGCGAACGCGTCCGCGCCGCCCGCGCGTTCGGAGTGCCCCGGCACCACGAGGTCGGGGTTCCACGCGAGCCCGCCCCGGCCGAGGCCGAGTCGGTAGCCGAGCGTCCGTTCCTCACTCGTGGCGAGGCCGGGGGTGCCCGCGACGAAGCCGATCCGGCGGTGGCCCAGCGAGGCGAGGTGCTCGGTGAGCGCGGACGTGGACTGGATGTTCTCCGCGCCGACCTGGTCCACGTCACCCCTTGTGGCGAGGCGGTCGACGAGCACGGTGGGGATGCCGAGCGAGACGAGCTCGCTGATCACGGAGCCGTCGCCGGGCACGGAGGTGAGCAGCAGGCCCTCGACGCGCCTCGACCGCAGCGCACGCACGACGGCCTGCTCGGTGTCGACCGTGTCATGCGTGTCGGAGAGCAGCACCGTGTAGCCTGCTGCGGCGGCTTCCCGCTCGATGGTCTGCATGAGCACCGCGAAGTAGGGGTTGGCGAGCAGCGAGATCGCGACGCCGATCGACCGCGTGCCGCCGGTGACCAGTGAGCGGGCGATGACATCACCCGTGTAGCCGGTCTGCTCGATGGCCTCGAGCACCGCTGCTCTGGTCTCCGGGGCCACGGCCCTGGTGCCGTTGACGACGTGCGAGACGGTGGTGATCGAGACCCCGGCCAGCTCCGCGATGTCGCGCTGAGTGGGCCGGGTCGATCGCTGCGGGGGCATGGTTCGTCCTTCGCGGCTCGCGGCAAGCGTTTGCGCAAACGGTTGCGAGCGAGCATAACGTCTGTCTACGTTGCAGGCGTCCGGCGGTGTGCCTCGGAGCGGAGGAGGGTGGCGAGCGTGAGGGTGCTCCTCGCGGGCCTGTGCACGGTCGACGTCGTCCAGCGCGTCGACGAGCTGCCGGAGCCGGGACACAAGGTCCAGTCGCGCTCGGCGGAGACCGCGGCGGGCGGGCCCGCCACCAACGCCGCCGTTACGGTCGCGGCACTCGGCGGACGGCCCACGCTGCTGACCGTCCTCGGCGCCCATCCGCTCGCGGAACTCGCCCGAACCGACCTCGCCGCGTGCGGGGTCGACGTGCTCGACGCGCTGCCCACGCACCCGGACCCGCCCGCCGTGAGCGCGGTGGCCGTGCGGGAGCGTGACGGCGAGCGCACCGTGGTCTCGCACAACGCGGCGGCGCTGCCCGAGGAGCTGGCCGCTGTTCCACTGCCCACGACCTCCTCGACCGACGCCGTGCTGGTGGACGGCCACCACCCCGCGCTCGCCCTGGCCGCCGCTCGGTGGGCCAGGGAGGAGGGCGTGCCCGTGGTGGTGGACGCAGGCAGCTGGAAACCCGTGTTCGCGGACGTCTTCCCGCTGGCCGACGTGGTCGCCTGCTCGGCGGACTTCCGCGCGCCGGATGGCGCGCTGGCCGACGTGCCGACGGTGATCACCACGGCGGGTCCCGACCCGGTGCGCTGGCGAAGCGGCGGCGAGTCGGGCGAGGTGGCGGTGCCGTCGGTCGAGGCGAAGGACACGCTCGGGGCGGGCGACGTATGGCACGGTGCGCTCGTGGCAAGGGCCGGGGAGCTGCCGATCCCGGAACTGATCGGGTTCGCCAACGAGGTGGCGGCCGAGCGGGTGCGCCACAGTGGACCGAGAAGCTGGCTTGGCCCGGTGAGGGCGAGGATGGGAGAGAGATGACGTCGTTCGAGGAGTTGCTGGACAGGGCGCAGACGCTCGCCGCGAGGGACGGGCGCACGGTGCTGGGCATAGCGGGAGCCCCCGCCTCCGGCAAGACGACCCTCGCGTGGCGGCTGGCCAACGCGCTCGGCGACCGCGCGACCGTGGTGGGCCTGGACGGCTTCCACCTCGCGCAGGTGGAGCTCAACCGGCTCGGCCGCACCGACCGCAAGGGCGCCCCGGACACGTTCGACGCGTACGGCTACGTGCATCTGATCCGCAGGCTCGCGCGGGGCGAGGAGCTGGTCTACGCGCCGGAATTCCGCCGCGAGATCGAGGAGCCGATCGCGTGCGCGGTGCCGGTGCCGCCGTCCGTGCGGCTGGTGATCACGGAGGGCAACTACCTGCTGCTCGACACGGAGCCGTGGGCGGATCTGCGGTCGCTGATCGACGACGTGTGGTACCTGCAGCCGGACGAGGACGAGCGCATCGAGCGGCTGGTGACGCGGCACCGCAAGTACGGACGGTCCCTTGTGGAGGCTCGCCAGCGCGCGCTCGGCTCCGACCAGCGCAACGCGGACCTGATCGCCCCGAGTGCGGTGCGTGCCGACCTCGTGGTGCGCGACATGGAGCTACCCCACTTCGCGGTCTGACCCCGCGCCCCGACCCCGGCCCTGACCCCGACCCTGACCCTGACGCAGTGAAGGCCACCTTCACTGCGTTGAACGAACACAGCGGCGCGTCAGCGCCTCCGTTTGGGTGGTGGAGGGAGACGGGTGGGCGCAGGCATGGTGGCCTTCACTGCGTTGGGCGCAGGCATGGTGGCCTTCACTGCGGACGGCCGAGCCAATCTGTCCACAGGTTGGCTGTGGACAACCACGGGTTATCCACAGGGCTGTTGAGGAATCCCGGCCACGCCGGGTACGGAGGGGTCACGGCGACATCCCATTCCAGCCACCCGGCGAGCGGGGAGAGCGGCCGCCCGGCGAGAATCCTCGTGCGGGGGTGGAAGGACGACTGTGAGAAATGACCAAGCTCGCGAGTGTGCACCATCTGGCTCTCACGGTCACCGACGTCGACCGCAGCGTGCCGTGGTACGAGCGGGTGCTGGAGTTCGAGGAGATCTCGCGCCGCGACGACCCCGAGAAGGGGTTGCGGAAGGTGCTGCTGCGCGCGCCCGGTGACGGCTTCTCCGTGATGCTCGTCCAGCACGCCCACGTCGAGCGGCCGCCCTTCGACGAGCGGCACACCGGGCTCGACCACGTCGCGTTCAAGGTCGGCTCGTTCGCCGAGCTGCAGCGGTGGGAGGAGCGGCTCGCCGAGTACGGCGTCACCCACACTCCCGCGACGCCCTCGCGCACCGTGCCCGGCTCCCTGGTCGTGGTGTTCCGCGACCCCGACGGCATCCAGCTCGAGGTGTGGGCGGAGCCGGAGTGACGGCTCAGGCGCTCGCCGCCTCCGTCTCGGTCTCCACCGGGCGGCGCATCTCCTGGCGGTAGCGGTACATGCCGTAGGCCGTGCCGATCACGAAGAACGCCACGCTGCCCCACACCAGCGCCGTCTTGAGCCACGGCACCACGTCGAGCAGCCCGGCGCCGTAGTAGCCGATCAGCACCAGCGTCGGCACCCACAGCACCGCGCCGGCGGTGGTCGCCAGCATGAAGCGCCGGGGATCCATGCGCGCCGCACCCGCGATCAGCGGGGCGAGCGTGCGCACCCACGGGATCCAGCGGGCCGCCACGATCGCCAGGAAGCCCCTGCGGTTGAGAAAGGCACGCGCTCGTTCGAGGTTGGCCTGGTTGAGCACCTTGCCGCCGCGCCGCGCGATGAACTTCGTGCCCGTCTGCCTGCCGATGTAGTAGCCGACCTGGTTGCCGACCACGGCGACGACCAGGGCCACCCCGGACAGCGCCCACGCGTGGCCTTCCGCGCTGTGCTGCGCCAGCACCACCCCGGCCCCGAAGAGGAGCGAGTCGCCGGGCAGGAACAGCCCGACGATCAGCGCGCATTCGATGAACACGAAGCTGAGCACGATGACCCAGACGAGGAGCGGACCGGCCGTCGCGAGCCAGTCCAGCCCGACGCCGGCGGCTTCGGCGTGCACGATACCCACGCCCGGCAGCGTACGTGGCTTCCCGGTGTGGACCTAACCCGAACGGTGTCGTTCCGGTTTCCACCCGGTCACGAGCGGCGTGGCTCAGAACTCCGGAAGCCGCTCTCCCTGGAGCGCCTGGATGTCGAGCTCCACCTTGACGGTGGTGCCGATCGCGGCCACGCCGGCCCGCACCATCGCGTTGTAGTTGATCGCGAAGTCGTCGCGGCGCAGCTGCGTCTCGGCGTGGAATGCAGCGCGTACGCCACCTCACGGATCGGGCCCGTACCCGCCGTAGCGCAGGTCCAGTTCGATCTCGCGGCGCTGCCCGTGCAGCACCAGCTCACCGCGCAACAGCCAGGTGTCGGCGCCCTTCTGCGCCAGGCCGGTGCCCGCGAATTCGATGGCCGGGTACGTGGCCACGTCGAGGAAGTCGGCCGAGCGCAGGTGGTCGTCGCGCATCTTGATGCCGGTGTCGATCGACGCCGCTTCGATGCGGGCGCGCACCGACGAGCGCTCGACGGGCCGCTCCACCACGATCCGGCCCGAGAGGTCGGGAAAGCGTGCCTTGATGCTCGCGATCCCGAGGTGCCGGGCCGTCACCACCACCGAGGAGTGCACGGGGTCGATCACCCAGGGCCCCGGCGGTGGCAGCTCGATCGCGCCCTCCTCCGGGGCGAGGGTGACGTCGCCGATCGAGCCGGAGCCGTCACTCGCGACCTGGGCGGTGCGGGCGACGGGCAGGTATCCTGGCGCCGTCACCACGGCGGTGTAGACGCCGGGGGCGAGCGGTTCGGTGACCACCGCACCCTGCGCGCCCACCGTGGCCCTCGCGGCCTGCCGCCCGCCGAGGTCGGTCACGGTCAGCACGGCGTGTTCCACCGCCCAGCCCTCGGCGGTGCGGACGAGTCCCGAGAGCCCCGCCATCAGCGGTCGTTCCCCGCCAGGTCGTCGATCACCTGGTCGTAGCCGAGGCGCACGTCGTGCTCGGCTTCCCCACCCGCGACGGTCACCTGGCTCGTCGCGGGCGGGTACCCGCTCGCGACCACGGTGTAGTCGCCCTCGGGCAGGTCGCTCACCACGTAGCGACCGGACTCGTCGGTCCTGGCCACCGCGGCCACATTGCCGTCGGCGTCGAGCACGGTGATCCGCGCGTCGCGCACCGGCCGGTCGTCCTCGGCGAGCGCCGTGCCGCTCAGCAGCACCGAGCCGGCGAGCTCGATGTCGTGGTGCAGCACGCCGCTGTCGGGCACGGTCAGCGTCACGGCGGCGGGCCGCAGCCGTTCCCCGCTCGCGACGAGCGTGTAGGTGCCCGAGGTGACGCCCGTGAACACGTAGGTCCCGTCGGCCTGCGTGCCGCACGCGGCGGTGACCTCGCCGCGCGAGTCGGCGAGCGTCACGGTCGCGTTCGCCAGCGGCGTCCCGCTGCCCGCGGCCCGCACCACGCCGGTGACCTCGCCGGAGCCGGTCAGCGTGATGTCCACGCGCGTCGGGGCGCCGGTGCCGCCCACGACGACGCTCGAAGCCTGCGGCTGGTGGCCGCCCGCCGACACGATCAGCACGTAGGTGCCCGTGTCCGGGGCGCCGATCGTGTAACCGCCGTCGGACTGGCCGATGCCCCGTGCGACCTGCCTGCCCCGCTGGTCGATCAGGGTGAGGGCCGCACCCGCGACGGAGGAGCCGTCCTGCCTGCGGATGTGCCCGGTGACGGGCAGCCCCGGTGTCTCCACCGCATCGCGGAAGCCCGTCGAGGCCGTGATCGGCGCCGTGGCGCCGCGCAGTTCGGCGTGCCCGTTCTCGTCGGCCCGCGAGTGCCTGCCCGCCGCGACCAGCTCGGGTTCGCGGTCGAGCGCCTCGTCCGCGTCGGCGAGCGCCGCCTCGCGCTGGGCTTCCGGGGCGGCGGCAGCGTTGTCGGTGTCGATCAGCGCCTCGCCGCCCTCCATCACCGCGGCCTTCGGCGCGCTGTCGGCCAGCGGGATCTCCTTCATGAACAGCAGCACGAGGAACGCGAGCGCGGCCACGCCCGCGCCGATGTAGAACACCAGGCTGATCGAGTCGGTGAAGCCGATGAAGAACGGCCGCGCCTGCTCGATCGGGATCTGCTGCAGGAACGACGAGTCGGTCATGATGTCGTTGCCCGCCGCGTTCATGGCCGAGGGTGCGACGCCCGCCGAGCGGAAGGCGTCGGCGATGTTGTCGTTCAGGGTGCTGAACAGAACCGACAGGAACACCGCGACACCCAGCGTGCCGCCGATCTGGCGGAAGAACGTCGCCGAGGCCGTGGACACGCCCATGTCGCGGCGAGGGCCCGCGTTCTGCACGGCGATGATCAGGGTCTGCATGCAGCCACCGAGTCCGAGACCGATCACGGCCATGTAGACCATGGGCTGCCAGATCGGGCTGTCCCACTCGACCTGGGCGAACAGCAGCATGCCCACTGTCATCAGGGCGGTGCCGACGACCGGGAAGATCTTGTACCGGCCGGTGCGCGAGGTCAGCTGGCCCGACGTGACCGAGGCCGTCATGACGCCGAGCATCAGCGGCAGTGACAGCAGACCCGCCTCCGTCGGCGAGTAGCCCTGCACGATCTGCAGGTACTGCGGGATCAGCATGATCGAGCCGAACATCGCGACACCGACGATCACGCCGCCCGCGATCGCGACGGTGAACGTCGAGTTGCGGAACAGGCGCAGCGGGATCAGCGCCTCGTCCTTCATCACGTGCTCGACGAAGAGGAAGAGCACGAGTCCGACGGCGCCGACGCCGTAGCAGATCACGGCGCGGGTGGAGCCCCAGCCCCACTCGCGGCCCTGCTCGGCGATCAGCAGCAGCGGGACGAGGCAGATCACCAGCGCGAGGCCGCCCCACCAGTCGATGCGGTGCTGCTGCCGCTGGTGCGGCACGTTCAGCACCTTCGCCACCACGAACAGCGCGATGATGCCCAGCGGCACGTTGACGAGGAACACCCAGCGCCAGCCGGTGATCCCCGCGAACGAGTCGAGCCCCGCGAGGAACCCGCCCAGTACCGGGCCGAGCACCGTCGACGTGCCGAACACGGCGAGGAAGAAGCCCTGGTAGCGGGCGCGCTGCCGGGGCGGCACGATGTCGCCGAGGATCGTCAGCGCCAGCGACATCAGACCACCGGCGCCGAGCCCCTGGACGGCGCGGAACGCCGCGAGCTGGTACATCGACTGCGCGAACGTCGCCGCCACCGAACCGAGCACGAAGATCGAGATCGCCGCGAGGTAGAACGGCTTGCGCCCGTAGATGTCGGAGAGCTTGCCGTAGATCGGTGTCGCGATCGTCGCGGTGATCAGGTACGCCGTGGTGATCCACGCCTGCAGGCTGAGCCCGTTCAGATCGTCGGCGATCGTGCGGATGGACGTGCCGACGATGGTCTGGTCCAGTGCGGCCAGGAACATTCCCGTCATCAGCCCGATCAGAATGACGACGATCTGGCGGTGGCTCAGGTTGGGTCCGCTGTCCGGATCCGGTTCGGGCGCCGCTGGCTTCTGGGCGGCGGATGTCATGCGTTGTCCCCCTCGGTGGTGCTGAACTGCTGTGGATCGAAGTTCTCGATGGCTGCGTTGAGCCGGTCGATGAGCCGCGTGAGCGTGTGCCGGTCCTCTTCGGGCCAGTCGGCGAGCAGCTTGGCGAGCCAGTGGCCGCGGAGCCTGCGGTTCTCCTCGAACACCCGCAGCCCCTCGTCGGTGGGCGCCAGCAGGCAGGCGCGGCCGTCCTCGGGGTCGGCGGTGCGCTCGACGAGGCCGTGCTGGACCAGCGAGCTGCTCTGCCTGCTGATCGTGGAGATGTCGGAGTGCAACGACTCGGCGAGCCGGCTCGTGCGCTGCGGTCCGTCGTGGACGAGCGTGAACAGGATCGCGTAGGCCGCGCGCTCGATGCCGTCCGGTCCCCGCTTCGCGACCTGCGACTTCGCCCGCGTCATCGCCCGCATGAACCTGACCAGCTGCGCGCCCAGCTCGTCGGCGACGGTCAGCTCGGCCGCGGTCGGCCGGGCGGTGTCCTGGGATGCAGGGGCCATGAGCAGGTCTTTCGTCACGGATGTCTTGTTTGTGTCGTGCAACTAGTTGCCTAAAGCAAGGATGTCCCCGTTCCGGGGTTCCGTGCAACTCCATTGCCGGCCCTGTGGGCCAGACCACCGGGCTCGTCACCCGTGTGTGTGAGCGGAATGTCCGGCGACCCGGTCGCGTTGCGCGGACATGACCCGAGACGACTCCCTGCGCGCGCTGCTCGCCGAGCGGCCGTTCGGCGTGCTCGCCACGCTCAAGCGCGACGGCAGGCCCCAGCTGTCCAACGTCAACCACCACTACGACCCGGAACGCGGCCTCCTGCGGGTCTCCATCACCGACGGCAGGGCCAAGACGAGGAACCTCCGCCGCGACCCGAGGGCGAGCTACCACGTGTCGAGCGCCGACGGCTGGTCCTACGCCGTCGCGGAGGGCGTCGCCGAGCTGTCACCGGTGGCGAAGGACGAGCACGACGACGCCGTGGCGGAGCTGATCGACCTCTACCGTGCGATCAGGGGAGAGCACCCCGACTGGGCCGAGTACCGCGCCGCGATGGTGGCCGATGAGCGTCTCGTTCTGCGGTTGCGCGTGGACCGCTTGTACGGGATGGCGCGATAGCTTTGACGGCATGACACTGCTGTCGACGTTGCGCGAGGAGCTCGGTGCCGAGGCCGTGCTCACCGATCCGGACGTGACCGCCGCCTACTCCCGGGACGAGATGCCGCTGGCGCCCGCGGGGGTGCCCCTCGCGGTGGTGCTGCCCTCCGATGTGGCCGGGGTGCAGGCGACAGTGCGGGCCTGCGCTGAGGCGGGCGTCCCGATCGTGCCGCGCGGCGCCGGCAGCGGGATCTGCGGCGGCGCCAACGCGATCGAGGGTTGCGTGGTGCTGGTGACCACGAAGCTCGACGAGATCCTGGAGATCGACGCCGACAACCGGCTCGCCGTGGTCCAGCCCGGCGTGGTGAACCTGCACCTTCGCGACGCCGTCGCCAAGCACGGCCTGTTCTACCCTCCCGACCCCTCCAGCTACGACTGGTGCACGATCGGCGGCAACCTTGCCACCAACGCGGGCGGGCTGTGCTGCGTGAAGTACGGCGTCACCACCGACTCCGTGCTCGGGCTGGAGGTCGTGCTCGCCGACGGCTCGCTGCTGCGCACCGGGCGCCGCACGGTGAAGGGCGTCGCGGGCTACGACCTCACCAAGCTTTTCGTCGGCAGCGAGGGCACCCTCGGCGTCATCACTCAGGCCACCCTGGCCCTGCGGCCGCTGCCGCAGGCGCCGGGCACGCTCGTCGCCGCGTTCTCCTCCACGAGGGACGCGGGCGCCGCGGTGAGCCGCATCGTGCGTGAGGGGCTCGTGCCCTCGCTCATGGAGATCATGGACGCCGCCACGATCGCCGCCGTCGAGGACCACCTCAACACCGACCTCGGCGCGGGCTCCGGCTCCGGTGCCCTGCTGCTGTGCCAGTCCGACGCGGGCGGCGAGGTGGCCCGCAGGGAACTGGCGGCGCTGCGGCAGGTGTGCGCCGACGCAGGCGCGGAGATGACCCACGCCACCGAGGACCTCGCCGAGGGCAACCTGCTGATGCAGGCCCGCCGCTCGGTGCACTACGCGCTGGCCGCGCTGGGGGCGAACATGACCGACGACGTGTGCGTTCCCCGCACGCGCATCGCGGACCTCATCGAGGGCTGCGAGCGGATCAGCGACGACGTCGGCCTTCGCATCGCCGTCTGCGGGCACGCCGGCGACGGGAACATGCACCCCACCGTGGTCTACGACGCGGCGGCCGACGGCGAGTTCGACCGGGCCCGCAAGGCGTTCGACGCGATCCTCGACCTCGGCCTCGCGCTCGGCGGCACTGTGACCGGCGAGCACGGCGTCGGCAAGTTCAAGCAGGACTGGCTCGAACGCGAGATCGGTCCCGTCGGCCTGCGGGTGCACCAGCGGCTCAAGCGCGCGCTCGACCCGGACGGCCTGTTCAACCCAGGGTCGATGTTCTCGCTGGAGTGAGCGTCAGTTCTCGGTCGGCGTCCGCTTCTCGCGGCGCGCCTTCAGGTACTCGAAGACGATCGGCAGCACCGACACCAGCACGATCAGCACGAAGATCGCGTCGACGTTGTCGCGGATGAAGGCGATGTTGCCGAGCATCGCGCCGAGCACGATGAGCCCGGCGGCCCACACGATGCCGCCGAGGACCGTGTAGGTGAAGTACTTCTTCGGGCCCATGCGGCCGATACCCGCCAGCCACGTGATGAACGTGCGCACGAACGGCACGAACCGGGCGAGCACGATCGCCTTGGGGCCGTGCTTCTCCAGGAAAGCGTGCGTCTTGTCGACGTACTCCTGCTTGAAGAACCGCGAGTCCGGCCGGTTGAACAGCTTCGGCCCGACCTTCCAGCCGATGCCGTAGCCCAAGATGTTGCCGATGATCGCGGCGACCGTGGCGAGCACGCAGACCAGCCACAGCGGCACGTCGAGGCTGCCGTTCGCGACGAAGAGACCGGCCGTGAACAGCAGTGAGTCACCCGGCAGCACCGGGAAGACGCTGCTCTCCGCGAAGAGGATCAGACACAGCACGGCGACCACGACGGGCCCGATGCCCGAGAGCAGGTGCTCCGGGTTGAGCCAGTCGGGCATGATCGACATCTGGGCCGGCGTCTGCGCGAGATTCACGCTGGACAAGGTACAGGGTCGCCCTGTGGGCTCACCTGAGCCTTAGTGCCTGCTTTCACAAGAGCGTCAGCAGGCCGATCACGCACCCCGAGGCCAGACCGAGCAGCAGCGTCAGCAGCAAGATCCAGTACAGCGACAGCGGTTCCGGCTGCCGTGCTTTCGGCTGGGCGGGGACGGGGTCGGGCTGCGCGAGCGCGTCCAGTGCGGCCCGTTCGCGTTCGAGCGACCCCTCACCGGCTCCGGACAGCAGGCCGTACCCGCCGGGGGTCTCGACGACGGGAGGCGGCTCCCGCCGGGGCGAGCTCGGCCCGGCGGGCGGCGCGTTGCGCGCCTGCGCGCGCAGTGCCTCGGCCAGCAGGCGCTCGGGGTCGTCGGTCATCGCTGTTCAGGGTAGTGCTGCTGGGACAGGGGTCCGAAGCGTTCGGCGAACCAGTCGCTCAGCGCACGGCTCATCGACTTGGCGAGAAACGCCGTGACCGTGGACTGGGCCAGCGGTCGCAGGGTCCTCGCCTGCTCGGTGAGCGCGGGCAGGTCGTCGGTGCTCGGGGTCCAGCCCGTGTCGCGGCCCGGCACCACGTGTTCGTCCACCATCCGCAGGAACATCGCCGCGAGCTGGTCGGTCTGCCACCGCACCTGCTCGGCGATCTCGAGCAGCGTGGGCAGGGGCACGCCCGCCGCGAGCAGTTCCCTGCCCGCGTGCAGGAGCCGGGGACTGCGCACGAGCACGTGCGCGGGCCCGTCGTGGGTGAACACGCCGAGTCGCACCAGCCTCGCGATCGCCTCGTCGTCGACGGCGTGGTCCCGGAACTCGGCGAGCAGGTCGGCCAGCGCCACGCGCTCCGTCGGCTCGTCGCTCCACGGCGAGGCCAGCACCTGTTCGAGGCCCAGCAGGTCCTCCAGGTCGCGGCCCGACTGCCAGGTGGTGAGCATCTCGCGGATCTGCGCGAACGTGTAGCCGCGCTTGAGCAGCCCGAGGATCACCCGCAGCCGGGCCAGGTGCGCGTCCGAGTAGAGCGCGACGCGGCCTCGTCGCTCGGGTGGAGGAAGCAGCTCGCGGTCCTGGTAGACCCGTACGTTTCCGACCGTCGTGCCCGCAACGCGGGCGAGTTCGTCGACGCGGTACTCCACCACCCAGGAGAGTCTAGTGGTCGCTGCGAGTTACCCACTCGCCGCGGCGCAATACCCCCATTGGGCAAAGATCATCACCGAGAAGTACCAGGTCGGCCTGCAGGCCGCGACACAGCCGGCCGGTGCGATCCGCGATGCCGAGCAGCTCGGCCGGTCTACTCGCGGTAGCACGCACCGCGTCGGTGACGCTCAGACCCGCGCCGTGGACGAGGTTGCGGAAGGCGGCGTCCATCGTGAGTGTGCTGCCGGCGAGCGCACCGTTGCCCGCGAGCGTCGCGACGCCGTCGCGCACGTCGACGGCGAGCCTGCCGAGCGTGTAGGTGCCGTCTGCTGCGTCCGTCGCCGACATCGCGTCGGTGACCAGCACCGTCCGGTCCTGGCCCGCGTGCCGCGCGGCCAGCCGGAGCACGGTGGGGTGCACGTGGACGAGGTCGCAGATCAGCTCCACGGTCACGCGCTCGTCGTCGAGGAGCACGCCGACCGGACCCGGCTCCCGGTGGTGCAGCGGCCGCATGCCGTTGAAGAGGTGGGTGGCCACCGTCGCACCGGCGTCGACGGCAGGTCGTACCTGCTCCTCCGTGCCGTCGGTATGCCCGATCGCCGCGATGACGCCCGACTCGGTGAGCTGGCGCACGGCCTTGATGCCGCCGGTCAGCTCGGGCGCGAGCGTGACCATGCGGACGTGGCCCCTGCTCGCGTCGAGCAGCGAGTCCACCGCGCTCGTGTCGGGTTCCCGGAGCGCGGCCGGATCGTGTGCGCCGCAGCGGGCCTGCGCGATGAACGGACCTTCCAGGTGCACCCCGGCCAGCTCGCCGTCCTCGACCAGCTCCGAGAGCGCCGCGAGCTGGTCGGTGAGCACGCCGATCGGGTCGGACACCAGGCTTGCCAGCATGGTCGTGGTGCCGTGCCTGCGGTGGGCCGCGATGGCCCTGGCCGCCTCGGCGGGGTCGGTGGTGGAGAACGACGCGCCGCCCCCGCCGTGGCAGTGGGTGTCGACGAAGCCGGGGACGACGAGGGCTCCGCGGACGTCGACCTGCCTGCCCTCTGGCGGCGCACCCGTGCCCAGCTCGGCGATGCGCCCTCCGGAGACGGAGAGCCAGCCGTCGTCGAGTACGCCGTCGGGGCAGGCCAGCCGCCCGCCGGTGAGCACGAAATCGTCGGAGCCGTTCACGACCACATCATATTGGTCCAGACCAGAATGTCGGCAACTCACGAAATATCGAGGCTACCTTGTTATTCAGTTTCTACCGTCGTGCATGGCCCGCTGGAGAGCCTCCAGTGCCCGGCTCGCCGTGGACTTGACGGTGCCCTTGGAGATGCCCGCCGCCTCGGAGATCTCCGCTTCAGACAGCCCGCCGTAGTAGCGCAGCACCAGCACCTCCCGCTGGCGGGGCGGGAGCTTCGAGAGTGCGCTGACCACGGCCTGGTGCTCGGTCGACAGCATCGCGAGGCTCTCGGCAGAGCGCGCGTTCACGGCGTGCGGGGGCACGTACTCGCGAGCGGTCTTGCGACGGCGCAGCACGCTGCGCGAACCGTTCACCACGGCCGTGCGCAGGTAGCCGACGGCGGCCGCGGCATCGCGGAGCTTGCCCCAGTTGCGGTGCAGACCGGTGAAGGCCTCCTGCACCACGTCCTCGGCGGTCGCGGGCTCGTCGACGAGCAGGATGGCGAGCCGCACCAGCCGCATGCGGTGCTGGCGGTAGAGGTCCTCGAGCGTCAGCGGGCCCGAGGGCTGGGCTTTGGGCACGGGAGCGTCCAACGTGCGCAGGTGCCCGAGCGTCTGCTCGACACTGCTCTCGACGTTTCTCCCTGCTGCTGCGGCGTTGCGCTGGCGCATGGGCTCGGCGCTGCCCTGCATCGAAACCTGCCCATCCCTCGACGGCGTTCTCCAGCTCCGTGGAGCGCGAAACTGACGCGCACTCAGCGTATCGGGTCGAACTGGCATTACCCAGCGTTCTCAGATGACCGTCAGGTACCGATACGGTGCGCGAACTACGCACAACGCTAGATCATCCGGAGGAAGCAGTGGCCTGGTTCTTGGTCGAAATCGAGTACGTGCCGGAGAAGTTCGCCGAGGTCCGGCCGCGGCACCGTGACTTCCTGGTGTCGCTCGCCGAGCAGGGGGTCGTCGCGATCGCCGGCCCGGTGGACGACGACAAGGGCGGCGTGGCCATGTACCAGGCCGAGAACCGCGAGGAGCTGCAGAAGCTGATCGACCAGGACCCGTACCACCTGGAAGGCGCGATCGCGCAGCGTAAGGTCCGCGAGTTCAAACCGGTGATCGGCGCCTGGCTCCCGACCCAGTGAACTTCCCCCAAGGCCACCTTTGGTGCGTTGAGCGCAACAAAGGTGGCCTTGGGGAGCGTTGGGGGGTTACTGAGCGTGGACGATGACGCCGCGGACGTTCTTGCCGTCACGCAGGTCCTGGTAGCCCTCGTTGACCTGCTCCAGCGTGTACTTGGTCGTCACGAGCTCGTCGAGCTTGAGCTTGCCCGCGTCGTAGAGGCGCAGCAGCTTGACGATGTCGTACTGCGGGTTGGCCGAGCCGAACAGCGTGCCCTTGATCGTCTTCTCGAACAGCGTCAGCACGCCGCCCGAGACGTGCACGGTCAGCTTCTCCGGGTTCGCCAGCCCGGTGATCACCACGGTGCCGCCCTTGCCGACGGCGTTGAACGCGTCGGTCACCACCTGCTCGTCCACGGTTCCCACCGTGATCAGCGCCTGGTCGGCCATCTGGCCCCAGGTCAGCTCGGCGATCTTCTCCGCTGCCTCGCCCGCCGTCGCGAACGCGTGGGTCGCGCCGAGCTTCAGCGCGCTCTCCCGCTTGAACTCCACCGGGTCCACCACCACGACGTTCTTGGCGCCCGCGTGCGCCGCGCCCTGCACGGCGTTGATGCCGATGCCGCCGATGCCGTAGATCACCGTGGTGTCGCCAGCGCGCACACCGCCCGAGTAGTTCGCGGTCGCCCATCCGGTCGGCACACCGCAGCCCACCAGCACCGCCGTCTCCAGCGGCAGCCACTCGTCGACCTTCACCACCGAGTGCTGCGAGATCGTCGCCCGCTCGGAGAACGTGCCGAGCATGCACATCGCGCCGAAGTCCTGGCCGCCGGAGTGGAACCGGAACGTCCCGTCCGGCATGTGCCCGTCGAGGATCGTCGCGCCCATGTCGCAGAGGTTCGAGCGGCCCGTCGCGCAGTAGCGGCACGTGCCGCAGTTCGGGATGAAGCTGCAAACCACGTGGTCGCCGGGCTGGACCTTGGTGACGCCGGGGCCGACCTCCTCGATGATGCCCGCGCCCTCGTGGCCGCCGATGATCGGAAACCGGGGCGCGAGGTCGCCGTCGATCAGGTGCAGGTCGGAGTGGCACAGACCGGCGGCCGTGTACTTGATCAGCACCTCGCCGGGGCCGGGGCCGTCCAGGTCGAGTTCGAGGATCTCGAAGGGCTTGCCAGCGTCGAACAGTACCGCTGCCTTCGTCTTCACAGCTGTCTCCTCACGTGCGCCGTTGCTACGTCGTGCCGTGATTGTCGAACGGCTCGGAGACCCGCGAGTGTGCAAATCCTGCACACCTAACCGCTGATGCGCAGCGCCCGCATCCGGTTGTAGAGGGTGGAGCGGCTGATGCCGAGCTGTTTCGCCGCGTGCACCTTGTTGCCGCCGACGGCGGCGAGCGCCTTGGTGATCGCGTCGTGCTCGGCCTGCTCCCAGCCCGTGAGCTGGGGTGATGCGGCGCTCACCTGGCAGCTGGGCGCGAGGTCCCTCGCGGTGATGTCGCCGGCGGAACGGAGCTGGGCGGCCTCCTCCAGCACGGTTTCCAGCTCGCGGAGGTTACCCGGCCACGGCTGCGCGGCGAGCAGTTCGAGGGCTCCCGCCGTGAGACGCAGCGACGTGCCGCCGGGGACCCCGCCCAGCAGTGTGCGGGCGAGCGCGGGGATGTCGGCTCGCCGTTCGCGAAGTGGGGGCAGCTCGACGCGCCGGTGCACCCGCGCGGCCAGAGCGGCGTGCTCGTCCCGCAGGTCCGGGAGCGGTCCGCTGGTGAGCACGAACCACGCGGGCGAGGTGTCCAGCAGCCGCGCGAGCCGCGCCGCGAGCACGGCGGGCAGCAGGTGCACGTCCCGCACCGCGACCAGACCGGGATGCCCGGCCGCGAGCTCCTCCAGCCGTTCGCACCACGCTGCTTCGCCCCGCACGGGCACGTCGGCGGCGTCGAGCCGCACCAGTGGCTCCGCGCCGGCCAGCACGGCGGTCGCCGCGGTGCGCCCAGTGCCCGGCTCGCCCGCCACGAGCACCCGGCGACGCGCGAGCGAGCTGCGCCGGAGCCGTTCCTCCGCGTCGGCGGGCAGCACGCCGCCGAGCGCGCGCCTGCGCACGTGAGTGGGGTACGCGGGCCGCAAGGGAGCCAGTTCGAACAGCATCCCGGCGTTGACCGACACGGCCTCCATCCGCACCTCGACCTCGGTGCCCGAGGACAGCCGCAGCCTGCGCACACCGCGCCGCGTGCGGCTCACCTCGCGCAGCAGCGCGTGGTCGCACGCGTCGACGAGGTCCACGGCCGTGCTGTTGGCGAGCACCACGTCCTCGCCGAGCGCGAGCACGGCCGACGAGCGGTGCTGGGCGGCCTGGAACGCGGCGAGCAGCCGCTGCTGGGCCTGGTTGGAGCCGTCGAGCAGGCGCTGCTCGATGTCGGCGGCGGCGTGTGCGAGGAAAGGGCCGAGCAGCGGGTTGGTGTCCTCGACGAGGCCGGTGATGTCGAGCACGCCCTCGAGGCGCCTGGTGGCGGGGTGGACGATCGGGTGGCCGTAGCAGGTGAACTGCTTGAATGCCTCCAGGTAGTGCTCGTCGCCGTGCACCGCGACGCCCCTGCGCACCTCGTACGGGGTCGCGATCGAGTTGGTGCCGCTGGTCTCCTCCGTGAACTGGCAGCCGGGCACGGCGCTGACGCTGTCGAGGACCCGCTCCACGGAGCGGTTGCCGAATCGTCTCGCCACGATGCGGGAGTCGCGGTCGGCCAGCACCACGCACAACCGCGTGTCGTCGAGGTGCCGGGCGATCTCGTCGAGCACAGGAGTGGCCGCCCGCAGCAGTCTGCTGCTGGTGTCGATGTCGCGGACTTCCAGCCGGTCGGCGGGACTGCTCGGCTTCAACCCGGAGAGCTCGGCCCGCCGCCACGACTGAGCGATTTCCAGTCGTAGCTCCACAGCGCACTCCTCATCGAGTGATCCACGCCATCATCGCAGCCGGAGCGCGCGGGAGCCAGGGCCGAAGGAGTCAGTACACCCCGCCGAGCTTCGTGTGGTCCCAGCTGACGACCTTGGTCGGCGTCAGCAGCAGGCCGATCCGCTTGGGTGCCTGCTTCGCGACGCCGGCCTTCAGCTCCTCGGTGGCCGTGGGCTCGCCGCTGTAGCGCAGCAGCAGCTCCGTGCCGATCGCAGCCACCGCGTCGGTGTCCTCGATCAGCTCCACGTCGCATTCCATGGAGACGCCGCGCAGCTTCTCGTAGGAGTCACCGGACTCGACGAGCACCGTCGCCTGCGGCAGCCGCTGCAGGTTGGCGACCTTCTGCGACTTGCGGTAGGTCCAGGTCGCCACGGCCTCGCCCCTCGGCACGTACCAGAGCGGGGCGAGGTGTGGTCTGCCGTTCGGGCCCATCGTCGCGACGTTGATGACCTTCTGCGCGGCGAGGTACGCGACCACCTCGTCCGTGGTCATCCTGATCTGCTCGCGCCGGGACATCAGCTCTCGCCTCCTACTTCGTCGCCGCCCTGCCCCCGTGTCCGGTGACGGCGGCCTCGCGGGCTCCGCGGGCGGCGATGTCCTCCAGCGCCGCCCGGTCGGCGGCGGGCACCCTGCTCCGGGAGCCGAGCTCGATGATCGGCGGCAGGAACGCGCGGATCAACTTCAGCCCGCCGACCCACCTCGGCACGTGGATGGTCCTGGCGCGTCGCTTCACGCCGGCCTCGATGCAGTCGAGCGCGACGTCGAGCGGGTAGGTCTTGCCGATCAGCCCGGGCATGCCCGCCCGCAGCTTGCCGAACACGGGGTGGGAGTCGGCGCTCTCCACGAGGTCGGTCTTGATCCACGTCGGGTGCGCCACCCCGACCTTGACACCGAGGTGCGCGACTTCCGCGCGCAGACTGTTGCAGAACGCCTCGACCCCGGCCTTCGCGGCCGCGTAGTTGGCCATGCCGGGCGCGTGCGTGATGGCGGCGAGCGACGAGATCGCCAGCAGGTAACCCTTGCGCTCGAGCACGTGCGGCATCGTGACGCGGAAGGTGCGCCACACACCGAGCAGGTCGACCTCGATCACCTTCTCGAACGCGGTCGGGTCCACCGAGCGGACGAAGCCCGCGCTGGCGATGCCCGCGTTGGCGATGACGATGTCGATGCCCCCGAAGTGGTCCACGACCCCCTTGGTGGCCTGCTCCAGGTCGTCCCAGCTCGTGACGTCGGCTTCCCACGACCTGGCGGCGGGTCCGATGCGGTCGGCTACCTTCTGCTGCTCGGCGGCCTCGAGCCCGACGAGCGCCACCTTCGCGCCGTCGGCGGCGAGTCGCTCGGCGAGCCCGGCGCCGATTCCGCGCGCGGCCCCGGTGATGAGCACGACTCTGCCTTTTACGCTGCCGGACAGGAACGCCATTGGTGCCTCCTCGGGTGGGTCTGAAGGCACCGTACCTCAACTTACTCAGAGTAGGCTACTCGTCGGTAGAGAGTGCGGGGAACACAACCGCCCCGAGTCGATGTTGAACGGGTGCATGGCTGTGAAACTGGGAAAGTACGGAATCTGGCGCGGCGCCGCGGGGCTCACTCCCGAGCTGGCGGCCGAGGTGGAGAAACTCGGCTACGGCGCGATCTGGATCGGTGGGTCGCCGCCCGCCGACCTCGCGCTCGCCGAGAGCCTGCTCGACGCGACCAGCACGATCGCCGTCGCCACCGGCATCGTCAACATGTGGACCGCCGACGCCAAGACCGTGGGCGCCTCCTACCACCGGATCACGGCGAAGCACCCCGACCGCTTCCTGCTCGGCGTCGGCGTCGGTCACCCTGAGGCGACCGCCGAATACCAGAAGCCCTACGACAAGATCGTTTCCTACCTCGACGAGCTGGACGAGGCCGGTGTCCCGCTGGAGGGCCGCGCACTGGCCGCGCTCGGCCCGAAGGTGCTCGAGCTTTCCGCCGAGCGCACGGCCGGGGCGCACCCGTACCTCACCACGCCGGACCACACGCGGCAGGCGCGCGAGCTCCTCGGCCCCGACGTGCTGCTGGCGCCCGAACACAAGGTGGTGCTCGAGACCGACGCGGCACTGGCCCGCGAGATCGCCCGCCCGCCGATCAACATGCCGTACCTCAACCTGCGCAACTACGTGAACAACCTGCGCAGGCTCGGCTGGGACGAGTCCGAGATCGCCGACGGCGGCAGTGACCGGCTGATCGACGCGCTCGGCCTGCACGGCGACGCGCGGACGATCGCGCGTGGGCTGAACGCGCATCTGGAGGCAGGCGCCGACCACGTCTGCCTCCACAACCTTCCCGACGACGCCGACCCGCTCCCGACCTACCGAGCCCTCGCCGAAGCCCTCTTCTGATCTGCAGTGAAGGCCACCTTCACTGCGCCCACCCGTCTCCCACCACCACCCAAACGGAGACGCTGCGCGCCACTGTGTTCGACCAACGCAGTGAAGGTGGCCTTCACTGCAGTCTGCCGCGCGGGTGGGGGTGGGCTCGTAGGATGCGGGGCAAAAGGACACCGTCGAGGAGGACAACGATGCCCATCGCCACACCCGAGGTCTATGCCGAGATGCTGGACCGGGCCAAGGCGAACGAGTTCGCGTACCCGGCCATCAACGTGACCTCGTCGGAGACGTTGAACGCGGCCATCCGCGGCTTCGCGGAGGCGGAGAGCGACGGGATCATCCAGTTCTCCACCGGTGGTGCCGAGTTCGCGTCCGGCCAGGCCGTCAAGGACATGGTCACCGGAGCCACCGCGCTCGCCGAGTTCGCCCACGTCGTCGCCGCGAAGTACCCGATCAACGTCGCGCTGCACACCGACCACTGCCCCAAGGACAAGCTGGACGGCTTCGTCCGCCCGCTCATCGAGGTCTCGCAGGAGCGCGTGAACCGGGGCGAGAACCCGCTCTTCCAGTCCCACATGTGGGACGGCTCGGCCATCGATCTCGACGAGAACCTCACCATCGCCGCTGAGCTGCTGGAGAAGGCCGCCGCCGCGAAGATCATCCTCGAGGTCGAGATCGGGGTCGTCGGCGGCGAGGAGGACGGCGTCTCCAACGAGATCAACGAGAAGCTCTACACCGCCGAGGGCGACTTCGTGAAGACCGTCGACGCGCTGGGGTCCGGCGAGAAGGGCCGCTATCTTCTCGCCGCCACGTTCGGCAACGTGCACGGCGCCTACAAGCCCGGTGCCGTGCGGCTGCGTCCCGACGTGCTCAAGCGCGGTCAGCAGGTCGCGGCGGAGAAGCTCGGCCTGCCCGAGGGCTCCAAGCCGTTCGAGCTCGTCTTCCACGGTGGTTCGGGCTCGCTGCTGGAGGAGATCCACGAGGCGGTGTCGTACGGCGTCGTGAAGATGAACGTCGACACCGACACCCAGTACGCCTTCTCCCGCCCCATCGCCGACCACTTCTTCAAGAACTACGACGGCGTGCTGAAGGTGGACGGCGAGGTCGGCAACAAGAAGACGTACGACCCCCGCAGCTACCTCAAGGCCGCCGAGGGCTCGATGGCCAAGCGCGTGGTCGAGGCCGCCGAGAACCTCAAGTCAGCCGGCAAGAAGCTCTGACCTTCGCGACCGGGCCGTCGCGAACCAGATCGCGGCCACACCCACCAGCACGATCGGCGCCGTCCAGTAGGCACTGGGCGGCGCCGATTCCGTGAGCGCGTCGCCCAGCAGCCACGGCCGCAGCTGCGACTGCAGCCACAGCCCCCCGTAGCCGAACGCCGTCACGAGCACGGCGCCCACGGCGAAGCGTGCGCTCGCGGCCCGGAACGCCAGGTCCACGGCCAGTCCGACGAACAGCAGGTAGAACGGCACTGTCGAGGTGGGGAAGCCGCCTGCCAGCAGCAGGGGCCAGCTGATCGCGCGGTACGCGACGTAGGCACCGGCGACGGTCGTCGCCGTCCACGCCCTGCCAACCGTGTGCCTGGCGGCGGCGAGGATCAGCGCCATCACGCCGATGCCCCACAGCGGGTACACCCAATCGTCGATCGGCAGCGCGAAGTGGATCACGGCCTCGCGGTCGACGGAGCGGCCGATGTCGTCGGCGGCGAACTCCAGCAGCGTCGGCTCCGCGTACGGCTCGCCGCGCTCCCAGGAGCGCAGCTCGAGGATGCCGTACTCCTGCTGGCCGTTGGGGAAGAACGTGTTCTCCAGGAAGAACGCCCACAGCGCGGTGAGCACCACGGCCCTGGTCCTGCCGGGGGGCGACACCCGGAGCCAGCCCGCGATCACGCCGGCGAGCATCACGCCGGTGCCCAGGTATAGCAGGCCGTGCGTGGCGCTCCACGCGGTGAGGTCGAGCCCGCTGACGCGGTGGTTGATCACGTCGAGCGGCGCGGCGATCAGGAACATCACCAGACCGGCCTGCATGAGCCTCAGCGAACGCCGGTCGCAGGCCAGCCCGGTGTAGGTGTGGAGCACCACGAGCACGCAGATGATCACCGTGCCGACCGTGTTGATCAGGTGCGGCGGAGCCAGGTCGTCGCGCAGCCACTTGAAGTGCCACGACATGTCCCACGAGGCGCCGATGACCTTGAACGCGAACGCCGTTAGCCACATGCCGTACGAGAACCGGACGACCCATTCGGGGGTCGGCGTCCCGGGAGCGCCCCGCTGCCAGTGCCGCCGGAAGAACAGCACGGTCTTGGCGATCGGGCTCCGTGGGATGCCGGATTCGCGCTGGTCGGGCAGAGCCGCCGCGTTTGTCACCCGTGCATCATGCCGGGTGGCCTTCACCGCTGATAGTGCAACGCCCGAAAACCAGGTGTCACCCTTAGGGGGCAACACGATCCGGTGGCGGCGGCATGCGGCAGAGTAGAGGCCATGATGCCGAAACGACTCGTGGCCGCGGTGCTGATCGCGGCGCTCGTGCTGGCCGGCAGTGGCCTGGTGGTGAGCGTCTTCCTGTGACGGCGGGGTGATGCAGAATGGCCCCATGACACACGGCAACCTCCTCGAACCGCCCGCCACGAAGCTCCCGGAGCGTCCCGACGCGCAGGCGGCGCTGGACGCGGGAACGGACCCGGCGGAGGTCGCCGCGGAGCACCCCGACTTCAGCGAGGCGTGGGCCGCGCTGGGCGAGAATGCGCTGGCCGAAGGCGAGATCGTCGCCGCGTACGCCTACGCGCGCACGGGCTACCATCGTGGTCTCGACCAGCTCCGCCGCGCCGGCTGGAAGGGCTTCGGCCCGGTGCCGTGGGACCATCGCCCGAACCAGGGCTTCCTGCGCGCGCTGGCGGTGCTCGCCAAGGCCGCGGGCCGCATCGGCGAGACCGACGAGCACGACCGCTGCAAGAAGTTCCTCGCCGATTCCGACCCGGCCGCCGCGAAAGCCACCGGCCTCGCGGAGTGACCCCTCTGGTGCACCCACCTGCAGTGAAGGCCACCTTCACTGCGTTGAACGCAGGCATGGTGGCCTTCACTGCAGATGGGGCAAGGGTCAGCAGGCGTCGAGCATTTCCGTGAGGGCCGCCTTCTCCGCATCGTCCACCGTCAGCTCCCACTTGTGCTTCACGGTGATCCACATGCTCGCGTAGGTGCACCAGTAGTCCTGCGACGGCGGCTTCCACTCGTCCGGGGACTGGTCGCCCTTCTCCTGGTTGACGTTGTCGGTGACTGCGATCAGCTGCGGCGCCGAGAGGTCGTTGGCGAACTGCTCGCGCTGGTCCGTCGTCCAGTCGGCGGCGCCGCTGCGCCACGCCGCGGCGAGGGGCACCACGTGGTCGATGTCGACGTCCGACGGCTCGCTCCAGGTCGCCCCGTCGTAGGGGCTTTCCCAGGTGCCTGACGTCGGGTAGCAGTCGGAGCCGGTTTCGACGCCGGTGCCGTCGCGCTCGAGCACGGCCTCACGCGTGTTGCAGGAGTCGCCCTGGTCGCTCCAGTGCGGGAACAGGTCGCGGTCGTAGCCGTCCATCGGGCCGTCGGCCGCGACGGTCAGCTCGCCGAGCTGTGCTCGGGCGGTCGCCTCGTCGGGGATGCCGGGCGGCTCGGCGACTGCGACACCGCTCAGGGGCATCGTCAGCGCGAGGGCGGAACCCACCGCGATCAGGCCACGACGGAGAGTGCGGGGAACGGACACCTTCGCCACCTCACTGAGTAGTTGGAGACTTTCCGACTGTGACCCAGTGAGGTGACCGGATCAACACTTTGGCGTTAACGCGCGACAATGACCAGACGTAAGTCGTGGGTATGCCGGTACCAGGTCCACCGCTCCATCGGCCTCGGGTAGGGCACGCCGTCCGACACCGGCACCGAGGGCGCGCCGCCGAGCTGGAACGCCCGCCCGGGGAACCGCTGCCGGCGCTTGATCAGTCTGCCGCGCGTGACCGTGGCCACCAGACCGGGCCCATCGAGGTCCGGGCGCACGACGATCGAGCCGGCCTCGCCGCGAAGGGCGACCGTGTCGTCGCAGTACGCGACCCCGCGAGGGTTACGTACGACACCTTTGCCGAGCAACACGCCGCCCGCGTCGTCGCGGATCAGCGGCACCGGCCGGTCGAATCCGGTCAGCGCGACGTCGAGCGCACGCCTTCGATCGGTGGGCAGCCCCCACTGCGCGGCCACCGCGGAGTCGGCGTCGGCGGGCACGTAGCCGACCGTGGTGGTGTCGAGCTTTTCCTTGCGCAGCAAGCGAAGGACCACCGCCGCGAGGTCGGCGTCCGAGCCGACGACCACCAGCTCGGAGGCCAGCAGCGGGTCCACCTCCGCCTTGCCGGGCCGCGCCGGAAGCGCCTCGGTCCTGACCCCCTCCGGCGCGGTGAACCACTCCCCGGCTCGCCCGCAAACCAGCACCAGTCCCCGCACGTGAAACTCCTCGGTTAGGCTCATGCACCGGCATTTCCAGCGCCATCTTGTCCTGCCCTCGAATACCAGGAGTGTCACATGCCGGCCATCGTGCTCATCGGTGCCCAATGGGGCGACGAAGGCAAGGGCAAGGCCACCGACCTACTCGGTGACCGGGTTCAGTGGGTGGTCCGCTACCAGGGCGGCAACAACGCGGGCCACACCGTCGTGCTGCCCGACGGGCAGGACTTCGCGCTCCACCTGATCCCGTCCGGCATCCTCACGCCGGGCGTCACCAACGTGATCGGCAACGGCGTGGTCGTGGACCCCGGCGTGCTGCTCGACGAGCTCGCCGGTCTTGAGGAGCGCGGCGTCGACACCGAGCGCCTGCTGATCTCCGCCGACGCGCACTTGATCATGCCGTACCACGTGGCGATCGATAAGGTCACCGAGCGCTACCTCGGCGCCAAGAAGATCGGCACCACCGGCCGCGGCATCGGGCCCTGCTACCAGGACAAGGTCGCGCGCGTCGGCGTGCGCGTGCAGGACCTGCTCGACGAGAAGATCCTGCGGCAGAAGGTCGAGGCCGCGCTGGAGTTCAAGAACCAGGTGCTGGTCAAGGTCTACAACCGCAAGGCGCTCGACGCGGGCGAGGTCACCGACCTGGTGCTGTCCCAGGGCGAGAAGTTCGCCCACCGCATCGCCGACGCCCGCCTCCAGCTCAACAAGGCGCTCGAGCGCGGCGAGACGGTGCTGCTTGAGGGCTCGCAGGGCACGCTGCTCGACGTCGACCACGGCACGTACCCGTTCGTGACGTCGTCCAACCCGACCTCGGGTGGCGCGAGCGCGGGCTCCGGCATCGGGCCCGGTCGCATCACCACCGTGCTCGGCATCCTGAAGGCATACACCACGCGTGTGGGCTCCGGCCCGTTCCCCACCGAGCTGCACGACGAGGCCGGCGAGAACCTGCGAAAGGCGGGCGGCGAGTTCGGTGTCACCACGGGCCGCTCGCGGCGCACCGGCTGGTTCGACGCCGTGATCGGCCGCTACGCCGTGCGCGTCAACGGCATCACCGACTACTTCCTCACCAAGCTCGACGTGCTCTCCGGCCTGGAGAGGGTGCCGGTGTGCGTGGCCTACGAGGTCGACGGCTTCCGCACCGAGGACATGCCGATGACCCAGACCGACGTGCACCACGCGGTGCCGATCTACGAGGAGCTGCCGGGCTGGTGGGAGGACATCAGCCACTGCCGCTCGTTCGAGGAGCTGCCCCCGAACGCGCGCGCGTACGTCGAGCGCATCGAGGAGCTCGTCGGCGCCCGCATCTCCGCGATCGGCGTCGGTCCAGGGCGGGAGCAGACGATCGTGCGCCACGAGTTCGTCTAGGTTCGTCCGGAAGGCCTTGTTGACCTGGAGCGAGCTGGTCGACGCGCTGCGTGACCGCCTCGCGCTGACGGCGGACGAAGAAGGGCTGTGCCGAGACCCGGAATTGGATGAGCGGCAAGCTCTGCCGCTGTGCGGCGTACCCGCGGATCGTGGCCGCGGTGTCGAAGGCGGCGGTCCGATGAGGACGTTCGACTACACGCGGGTGAGCGGGGCGGAGGAGACGCACGCAGGAACGGCGGGCGCCCCCAACCGAGTTCGTCCGCCTGCGCGGGGAAGGAACCGTTGCGGCACAACGAACGGCCGGCTGGGGGGTTGATCACCGCTCGTACTACCTGGAGGTACGCGAGCGCGCCTCGTACGAGGCCGGACGACCGGGCGACGCTCACAGTGGGCCCACGACGGCGGTGTCGGTGGGTCACCCGAGGTCGTGGGCCTTCAGCCAGTTCTGGCAGAGGGCGCGGGTCCTCGGTAGGCCGTCGGGGGTGCCCTGGATGTAGTGGTTGACGCCTGGGATGACGTGGAATTCCTTGTCGTCGTGGGGTACCGCGTCGAAGAGTGCTCGCGGGTGGCTGGGTGGGCAGGCGTCGTCGGCGCCCATCGCGATGACGAGCACCGGGACGCTGATCTCGGCGGCGCGCGCCGGGCCGTCGGCCATCGACTCGTCGTAACTCCACTGGGACAGCCAGCTGCGCAAGGTGCTGAACCGGGCCAGGCCGGTCGGGCCGTTGTTCACCACACGCGGATCGCCCTGGTAGCACCAATTGGCGCGCCGCTCGTTGGGGTCCACCGACGGATCCAGCCACCTCGGATCGGCCATGGTGCCGTGCACGGTGAACGCGTACTCCTCATCCTGCCGCCCGCTCTCGCGCAGGTGCCGCAAGGTGGCGCGCACCCAGGTCGTGATCCGGCGATTGCGGTCGATCTGGGCCGCGCGGTAGCTGGCGATAAAACTGGCCGAGTACGGGGGCCGGGTCAGCGCGTCCGTCGCATAGAGATCCCAACGCGGATCGCGGACGGACGGATCGCGCTCGTCGACGACGGCGGGGTCCAGCGATTCGGTCAGCAGCTGGTGCCGGCTCGCGTGCGCGGCGATGAACATGATCCCGTCCGCCGGAATCAACCCCGCTCTGACCAGGTTGTAGGGATCGCCGGCGGGAGTGTCCACAACAGTCGGATTTTCCGCCTGTGACTGGTAGAACGCCATCAGCGCGCCACCGCCGGACCAGCCGGCCAGCACCACCCTGCGATAGCCCAGCTCATCCTTGAGGTGGCGGACGCACCCGCCGAGGTCGCTGACGACCTTCTCCATGATCAACGAACTGTCGCTGCTGTACCGGCTCGGGCAGCACAGCACATGGTGGCCGGCGGCGGCGAGGTGTTCGACCAGCGGATGGTGCGCCAGACCGTGCATCGGATGCATGAACACGATCACCGTGTCCGACGGCGCCGACGGCCGGTAGTGCACGGCGGCGAGCATGATCCGCTGCCGGGTGTCGGACTCGCCCGCCGCCTGTTGCACATAACTGTCATGGCTGTGGCCGGCGTCCTCGGAATAGTGGATGAGCACGGCCCGCCGCTGATAGGACATCGCCGTCACCTCGATTCCCCGTTCAGCAGCGTCGCGACCGGGTTGTCCCCCGACGCCGACTCCCCGGAAGTCAGCTCCTCGAACGCCCGGACGAACGCCTCGTCGAGCACGAAACGCGCCCGGCAGTCGATGGCCACCGCCACCGAATCGAGCAACAGCTCCGCCGGATACTCCTCGCGGATCCGTTGTTTCTCCGCCTCCGGCACGCCGTGGTGCAGCCCCTGCGGCACATGCATCAGCACCCCGGTGGGCATCGGATTGCCGAACGCCTGGCCGTCATGGCTGAACAACACCTCGTCGTAGTCGGCATTGCGGTGCGACGGCGGCGTTTTCTCCACCCCGGGCACCATCGGGGCGCGATGCGGTCCGAAGACGGCGAGAAGCACATCCATGCTCGGGGTGGCCAGCAGGGTCCGGGCCGAAGGCAGGATGTGCGCGGCGTCGGCGTTCAACGTCTTGAAGTCCCGGATGTTGTACTTCCACGGGAAATAGTCGCCACGCCACCCGGCGACATCGCAGGGGTTGTGGTCGTAACCGATCGAGGCGTGGTCACCGCCGTGCTTCAGGCGCACCTCGTACTCCGGCTCCGTCGAGGGCAGCACCTCGGGTTCCGGGATGAAGATCATCGACGGGTCCACCGGCGTGTAATGGCCGATCAGCCCGTAGTCGGGCACCACGAGTTCCTCGGTGGTCTCGGTGATCAGGAAGACGTTGTCGGCGCCGTCGGGCACCAGCCGGTGGGTCACCGACTTCGGGATGACGACCACATCGCCGGGTTCGAACGGGATCGGCCCGAACTCCGTTTCGAACACGCCCTGGCCGCGATGCACGAACACGGCCTCGTCACCGTCGAGATTGCGTCGGTAGAACGGCATCGCGGCGGCTCGCCTGCTCAACCACAGCTGGCAACTTTCGTTGTGTGCCAAGCGGATCGGCGTGCCCGACGGGTCTGTCGCATCTGTGGGGGACAGCTGCCGTTGCAGCGCGCTGCGGGTCTGCGGGTCCGCTGCCGGCCGGTACTCGCACGGGTCGCCGTGTCGGTAGAGATGGGTCTGTCGGCCGAGGAAACCGTTGCGGCCGAGCAGATCGTCCTTGAGCCCGTCGAGGTTCTGGTACACGCCCCGCGGCAGGGTGCCCCGTTGCACGTGCGTGGGTGTCGCCATGTCGTCCTCCCAAGACCGTAATAAATTTATTATCACACTACACGGCAGGTCAAGAGGCACGGATCGACCCGGTTTAGGGTGGTGCCGTGACGGACGAGTCCGACACCGGTGAGGCGACCGGCAGCCAGCGCACCCGGGAGCGGCTCGTGACGGCCGCCAAGGAACTCCTGCGCGAGATCGGCCCCGCCCGGCTACGTGTGCAGGACGTGGCCCGCCGCGCCGGACTCACCACCGGCGCCCTGTACGCCCATTTCCGGGACAAGCAGGACCTGATGGCCGCCGCCGTCCACTCGGCGCAGACCGATTTCATCGCCGGACTGGTCGCGCCCACACCCGTCGCGAGCGCGCACCAGTTGTTCACCGACGAGACGTTCCTGCTCGAAACCGTGCCGACCGCCGAACACCTCGGCGAGCTGCTGACCAGGGCATTGACCCGCGAACCTGAGCAGAGCGCCGAACTGCTGGTGGAATCGTTCGCGATGGCGCTGCATCCGGACAGCGCCCCCGAACTCGCCGCGACCACGGGCAAGGCACACGAATCGACCATCCGCCAGGCGGAGCGGCTACGCGCCACCGGCCGGCTGGCCGAGAACGTGACCCCGGCGGCGTTCACCACCCTGTTCGAGACACTGATCTACGGGGCCGCGGTGCACGCCGCGCTCGGCGCGCCACGCAGCTCACCCGAGGAGCTGGCGCCACTGCTGAACGCCGTCGCCAAGGCGATGCTGGCCGCGCCCGAGTCGGACTGAACGTGCCATCGAGTCCGGCGGCGACCAGGCGCCGCATCAGCACCCGCAGTCCATTTCGGACAGATCCACCGCGAGGGTGAGCCGATCGCGATCGTGTTCGCCGATTCGCTGGAGCAGCCCAGTACGAGGCGAGCCGCGCGCACGCGGCGTACTGGGAGGGCGAGCGGCTCGGGGAAGGCCGACGTCTCGGCGTAACCTGGCATGCGACAGGCACCAGGTGCACACGGTCTGGCGAGCCAGCGGAGGAGGTCGCGTGGCGGAGTTCTGGCGCAGTACCGCGTTGCCTCATCTGGAGGCCCGGCGATCGGGCCAGGAAAACACCTGCTATCGGCCGCATACCCACGACTCGTTCTCGATCGGCGTGATCGACGCGGGAACGTCGGTGCTGACCGGTCCGCTCGACGGCACGATCCGTCTGGAACCCGGTGACGTCGTGGTCATCCCGGCCGGTCAGGTTCATGCCTGCAATCCGGACGCGGGCCGTTGGCTGTACCAGATGGTCCACATGGACCAGAACTGGGCGGTCTCACTCGCACCGTGCAAGGGCGCGAGTCGCCAGTTCGACGGGATCAGAGTGCTGCGCCGCCCCGACCTGCACCGGCGGGTCAGCGTGCTGAACGACGCAATCTTCACCGACGAGGCCCGCGAACCGATCGAGGCGCAGTTCGCCGCCCTGTTCGCCGAGCTCGAGGCCGCGTCACCAGCGCATCTGGCAACGAGTGACGCCGACCCCGAGCTGCTCGCCCGGCTCGCCCCGGTCATGCGTCGGCTTCGCCACGACGAGTCGAATCCAGCGCTGGGCGAACTGGCCGACATGGTCGGAATGACGAAGTACCAGCTCGTCCGTGCGATGCGACGTGCCACCGGACTCTCCCCGCTGGCCTGGCGGCAGAATGCCCGCATCGTGCAGGCTCGGCGCATGCTCCGAGGGGGTCGGCCCATCGCCGAGACCGCTCACGCTCTGGGATTCACCGACCAGAGCCACTTCCACCGTGTCTTCCGCGCACACGTCGCCGCCTCACCCGGCACGTACCGGGGCTGACTGCAAGATCGTACAAGACCCCGCGGGGCCGCCCCTTGATGCTTGACGGGTTCATCGTCACGCATCGAGGGGAGAAATGGAGCAGTTCGTCGCCGTCGCCATCGCGCACTTCCTGGCACTGCTGATCCCCGGCGTCGACTTCTTCCTCATCGCCCGCACCGCGATGACCAGCGGCTGGCGCAACGCCACCGGAGTATGCCTCGGCATCGCCACCGCGAACGGGATCTTCATCGCTGCCGCCTTCTCCGGCGTCTCACTCATCTCGCACCCGGCGCTGCTCGACGCGCTCCAACTCGCCGGCGGTGGTTTCCTGATCTTCGTCGGTCTCGCGTTCCTCAGCTCACGAGCGCGGATCGACCTCGATCAAGCCCCGGGCGCCCAGCGCACGACGTGGCTGAGGAACTTCGGACTCGGCATCGCCTCCGGGTTGCTGAACCCGAAGAACGCGCTGTTCTACGTCAGCCTCGCCGCCGCAGTCAGGGCCGCCGCACCGTTCACGCTGCTGCTCTACGGCACCTGGATGTTCTCCATCGTGCTGGCCTGGGATGTGTTCGTCGCCGTCGTCCTCGGCTCAAGACGCGCTCTCGCCCGCATGGACCGCATCCTCCCGTGGCTCACGAGGCTCTCGGGCGGCTTCCTCGTTCTCTTCGGCGGCGGCATGATCGTCGCCCTCGCCGTCGAACTCGTCGGCTAGCCGCGAAAGAAGCGGCCAGCCATGCTCAGCGAGCCGTGACCTCGTGAAGTAGTTCCAGCGCGGCCGCGACGGCGGGGGCGTCCCTGCCGCCGCGGCGCGTGCACGTGAGAAACCGGCGCGACGGGGCCGTGCCACTCACTTCGACACGGCGGACATCCACGTCGGGCTGGAACTGGGCCAGCCGGGGAAAGAGCGCGACGCCGAGTCCCAGGTCGACCAGGCTCGCCACCAGGCTCGCGTCGCATGCCTCGTGCGCGATGTTCGGGCTGAACCCGGCCGCGGAACACGCCGCGAGCACGTGGGCGCGCCACGCGTCGCCATCGGCCCCGATGATCCACGGCTCACCGGCGACCTCGGACAGCTCCACGCAGCGCCGCCCGGCGAGCGGGTGATCACCGGGCAGCAGCAGGTCGAACGGGTCGTCGAGCAGGGGCCGCTGGTCGAAACGCTGGTCGCCGGCGGCCGGGTTGCCGGGGATGGCCTCGACGACGGCGAGATCGACGTCGCCGTTGAACAGCAGATCGAAGCAGCGCGGGGTCTCGCTCTCGCGCAGCCGCACGGTCAGCGCGGGATACCGCTCGCGGAGCCGGACCGTGAGCGGGCCGAGGAAGCGGCACATCGCGGTGGGGAAACCGGCCATCCGTAGCACACCGGACGGCTCGGCGCCGGTGGCGTGCAGCTCCGACTCGGCCTGCCGCCAGCGCGCCTCGATCGCGTCGGCGTGGGAGAGCAGGCCGAGGGCGGCGCCGGTGAGCCGCACCCTGCGGCCATTCGGTTCGAGCAGCGCGACGCCCAGCTCACGGCCGAGCTGGCGGATCTGCTGGGACGCCGCGGACGGGGTCAGGTGCAGCGCGTGTGCGGCGGCGGTGACCGTGCCGTAGTGGGCGACCGCCCGCAGGACGCTCAGCCTGCGAAGGTCAATCATGAAGCCCATTCTTCACAATCACGTCCACGAATCCAACCTGGACCTGCACACTCGCGTGGTCCCATGCTGGATTCATGAGCATTTGCCCCTTCTGCGGCTGGCCCGACACGGATGTCTACGAGGTCGTCTCGCGACACCGCACGCCCGAGGGTGAGACCGTGTGGACGCGATGTGCGTGCGGCTCGCTGCAGGTGCGCGTGACCGGCGCCGGCGTGGTCACCAGGGGACGTCCGGGCGTCGGCGTCTGCCAGCGGTCTTGACCTCGAGCGCACTCCAGGTGTCACTCTGGAACGCGTGAGCTTCTACTCTCCGGCACAGGTCACCGAGAAGACCGGCTTCAGTATCGACACGCTGCGCTACTACGAGAAGATCGGGCTGCTGGAGGCCATCGAGCGCACGCCGGGAGGCCGTCGCCGCTACTCCGACGCCGACCTCGGGCTGCTCCACCTGCTGCGCTGCCTGCGCGACACCGACATGCCGATCGCCGACATGCTCCGTTTCGTGCGGCTGCTGCGGGGCGGCGAGGCGTGCCGGGAAGAGCGGCTCGCGGTGCTGCGCGCGCACGACCGCCGCGTCGAGGAGCAGTTGGCGCAGCTGCGCGAGCACCAGCGGCTCATCCGGCACAAGATCGACGTGTATTCGGCGCCCGCGCCCGCGTGCGCCGCGGAGGAGGTGTCCGCGGCGCCCGCGAGCTGACGGGTCACCTGCCGCTGCTGACCGCCCTGGCCGCCTCGACGGCGATGTCCGGGTGGTCGGCGAACAGGCCGTCGATGCCGGTCGCCAGGAACGCCTTGTACTCGGCGAAGATGTCGCCCCACTCCGCCGGGTTGTCCGACGAGCGGAAGTCGGCGGGCAGGAAGTTGTTCTCCGCGCGGAACGTGAAGGGGTGCACGGTGAGCCCGGCGCGGTGCGCGTCGCCGACGAGCGTGGTCGGCTCGAGCAGGTACCCGTTCTCGTCCCTCGGGATCACCCGGTCCTTGGCAGGCCCGAGGCCGTCGGCGTAGGTCGCGACCTCCCGCAGCCCCTTCGGCGTCAGCAGGTCGTCGTAGGTGCGCGGGTCACCGGAGGCGACGAAGTCGTACGGCGCACCCGAGGAGTCGACCAGCTGCACCAGCGGCACGCGCAGCTGCTTCGACAGCTGCTTGAGGTTGGCGACCTCGAACGACTGCACGATCACCTTGGCGCTCTTGCGGTTGAGGCCGTTGCGCTCCAGCGTCCTCACCAGCGGCGGCTCCAGCGGGAGCCCGGCCTGCTGGAAGTACGTCGGGTGCTTGGTCTCCGGGTACACGCCGATCTCGCGGCCCAGCTCTCGCGACAGGCGCTTGGCGAGGTCGATGACCTCCTGGAGCGTCGGCACCTCGAAGCGGCCGTCGTAGATCGTGTTGTTCGGCCGCAGGTCCGGGATGCGCTCCTTCGCCCGCAGCGTCTTGAGCTCGGCGAGCGTGAAGTCCTCGGCGAACCAGCCCGTCACGGGCGTGCCGTCGAGCACCTTGGTGGTCTTGCGGTCGGCGAACTCTGGGCGCTCGGCCACGTCGGTGGTGCCGCCGATCTCCGGCTCGTGCCTGGCGACGAGCACGCCGTCCTTGGTGATCACCAGGTCCGGCTCGATGAAGTCGGCCCCCATCCGCGCACCGAGCTCGTACGCGGCGAGCGTGTGTTCCGGCCGGTAGCCGGACGCGCCCCGGTGGGCCACGACCACCGGCTCGTCCTGCCCCTTGCCCGCCCTCACTGCGCCGTCCGATGCGGCCTGTGCGGTGCTCGCCACACTGGTGGTGCCGAACACGGCGAGCGCGCTCAGTGCGACCAGCGCCAGTCGCTGTCGAAGCATCTGAAGCCCTTTCTGGGGGAAATCGGGGTTTCCGTCGCAACATTCGCCGCCCGGCGCGACGGACGGGCGACACCTCAGCGGCACCGAGGAGACATGCCGGTGAACGGCAGGAGACCCCCGCGATTACCCTCAACACCCGTGCGAGTCCTGGTTATCGGTTCCGGAGCCCGAGAGCATGCCATCGTCCTTGCCGCGTCGCACGACCCGGCGGTCACGGCGCTGGCCTGCGCGCCCGGCAACGCCGGAATCGCCGCGCTCGCCGAGCCGCTCGGCGTGGACCTGACCGACCCGTCCGCCATCGCGGCGCTCGCGGGGCAGTGGAAGGCCGACCTCGTGGTGATCGGCCCCGAGGTGCCGCTCGTCGCCGGTGCGGCCGATGCCGTGCGCAAGGCGGGCATTGCCTGCTTCGGCCCCTCGGCCGAGGCCGCCCGCATCGAGGGCTCGAAGGCGTTCGCCAAGGAGATCATGGCCGCCGCGAAGGTGCCGACCGCGCGCGCCGAGGTGGTGGACAACCCCGCGAACCTCGACGCGGCGCTGGCCCGCTTCGGCCCAACGTGGGTGGTCAAGGACGACGGGCTCGCCGCGGGCAAGGGCGTGGTGGTCACGCCCGACGTCGAGCAGGCCCGCAAGCACGCGCTGATGCTGCTCGACGGCGGCCACCCGGTGGTGCTGGAGTCGTTCCTCGACGGTCCGGAGGCCTCGCTGTTCTGCCTGGTCGACGGCCGCACCGTGGTGCCGCTGCTGCCCGCGCAGGACTTCAAGCGCGTCGGCGACGGCGACGCGGGCCCCAACACCGGCGGTATGGGCGCCTACGCGCCGCTGCCGTGGGCGCCTCCTGGCCTGGTGGACGACGTCGTGGCCTCGATCGTCCAGCCCGTCGTGGACGAGCTCGCCGCGCGGGGCACCCCGTTCTCCGGTCTGCTCTACGCCGGGCTCGCGCTCACCAGCGACGGCCCGCAGGTGATCGAGTTCAACTGCCGGTTCGGCGACCCGGAGACCCAGGCCGTGCTCGCGCTGCTGCGCACCCCGATCAGCGGGCTGCTGCACGCCACCGCCAGCGGCAGGCTCGCGGAGCACCCGCCGCTGGAATGGGCAGAGGGCGCCGCCGTCACGGTTGTGCTCGCCGCCGACGGCTACCCCGGCAAGCCCCGCACCGGTGACGTCATCACCGGCGGCGAGGCCGAGGGCGTGCTGCACGCAGGCACCCGCCGCCGCGACGACGGGGCCGTGGTGTCCAGCGGCGGCCGCGTGCTCGCCGTGGTCGGCACCGGCAGCGACCTGGAGGCCGCGCGGGCGCAGGCGTACGAGCGGGTCGGCAGGGTCCACCTGCCCGGCGCCCACCACCGCACCGACATCGCGCTGCGCGCCGTACGCGGCGAGATCGCGCTGCCCACCCGCTGATCCGAACGCGCGGGAACCACCTGCCGGTGCCGTGCGTCAAAGTTCAGGTCGCCGTCACATCCGGATTGGTAGCCTGCGGTGGGAAACTGTCCGGCTACGGACCGTAGCAGGGGGTGCGCGCATGTCAGAGAACCGCGAGGCGCTGCCGGGGTCGTTGATGCCCTTCACCACCGAGTTCACCGGTGGCGAGCAGCTCAACGCCTCGGTGCCGGGTGTCCCCAGCGCCAGGGACATCCAGATCGCTCCCGACAAGATCCTGGACGTCGCGCGGATCATCGAGGAGCAGGCGGCCGCACTGCAGGGCAAGCTCGCGCAGCACCTCGCCGCGCTGCGGATCAACGCGCCCTCCGAGGACGTCGTGTCCACCAACGTGGTCCAGGTGTGGAACGAGGTCATCGCGGGCGACGAGGGCTCCTACGAGCGCAAGGTCCGCTCGTATGTGCTCCAGCTGCGCTCGCTGGCCGAGCAGCTCCGCAAGGCCAGCGGTACCTATCAGCTCGACGACGAGGAGAAGGCGGCGAGCTTCGGGGACAGGCGTGTCTACCCGGCCTAGCCTTCTCGTTCTGGGCGGGGTGCTGGCCGCGCTCGTGCTGGCGGGCTGCGCGAGCGTGCGCGACGGCGAGGCCAGTGCGGTCGGTACGGTCACGCCGACCCAGTCCTCCGCGCAGCGCCCCGCCGAGCTGCCACTCGACGGCGTCGATCCCTGCGCCCTGTTCACCGACGCCCAGCTCGACCAGCTGAAGGTCAACAGCGAACCGCGCACGGATCCCGAGGGCCGCGACGGGCCCACGTGCTCGCTCGACGTGGACCTCACCGCGCCGTACTACAGCTTCTACGTGGAGGCGATCACCGACGCCGACGTACAGGAGTGGGTGGACGGCGAGCGCGAGAACAGCAGCATGATCACCGAGCGGACCGACATCGAGGGCTTCCCCGCGCTCACGCACTACGCGAACTCTTCCAGCCCGAGTGACTGCGAGACGCTCGTCGGCGTGGCGGAGGGCCAGACCCTGCGCACGCAGCTCTACCCCACCGACCCGAGCGAGTTCACCCAGGCGCGGATGTGCGACCTGGCCGCACAGGCCGCCACGCTCGCCGTCCAGACGTTGCAGGCCACGAGGTAAGGACCCGGCAATGGACAACCTCGACATCTCGGTGCTCGTCAAGAAGATCGGCGACCACCGCTTCGACGGCTACACCGACAACATGCTGGCCGACGAGATCGACCGGTTCCGCTCCGGTCCTGGCATCAGCGGCATCAGCGACGCCGTCGACGCGCTCGAGGCTGTCGGCGAGGCGCTCGCGGAGACCGACCAGGCGCTGCGCACCGAACTCGGCAAGCTCGGCGTCGAGTGGCAGAGCGCCGCCGCGACACAGGCGGGGGCCGCCGTCGCGCGAAACGCCGACTTCTCCGCGCAGGCAGGCGACCGGGTCAGCCACTCGGCGAAGCAGATCTTCGCGCAGGGCGAGGCGTTCAACCGCACCCTGCACAAACTCCCCGACTCAGCGGCGCTGCGGCAGTCCGGCGGCTACGGCCTGCTCGACTCGATCGGCAGCCTGCTCGGCTTCGAGACCGACAACGCCCGCAAGGTCGCGCAGGCCAGGGAGGCCCGGCAGCAGGCGCTGGAGGCGCTCAACGCCTACGCCAGGGACAGCGGCGAGTACCTCGCGTACACGCCGTCGCTCGACTCTCCGCAGGCTGTGCGCGCCGACACCGGGCCGAGGCTGCCCGGGGAGATCGACGCGGGCGGCGGCCCAGGCGACGTCACGACCACCGCCGGTGCGGTCGGTCAGGTGCACGCCCCGGCTCCCACTCCGGGCCCGGTCGCGAGCGGGGTGAGCGGGGTGAGCGCCGCCACCGCGCCCACACCCGCCTACGGCATCGCCGCGCAGGCCCCGCCTGCCCGCAGCACCGGCAGCGGCAGCCCCGCTCCGCGTCCCGTCGCCCAGTCCACGACGGCGAGCAGCGCCGCCACGAGCCCGGCGCCGACGCCTTCGGCCACCGGCTACGTCGGCGGCACACGGCAGCCCCAGCAGCACCAGAGCGGCAGCGGCACCCTGCCGCCGAGCACGAGCACACCGGCAACCCCCGGAGGGCAGACAACGGGCGTGCCCGGATCGACCGGCACCGTTCCGCCCGCGGCCGGCGTCGTCGGCACCAAGAACCCCGGCACCGCCGTCCCGCCCGGCACGGGCAGCGCGGTCCCGCCCAGGGTCGGCGGGGCACCCGGCGTTCCCGGCGTTCCCGTGCCGGGCGGCTCCCCGGTGCCGGGCGGCTCCCCGGTGCCGGGCGGCTCCCCGGTGCCGGGCGGCACCCCCGCCACGGGCGGGCCCGGCGCGAGCGTTCCGCCGCCCGCGGCAGCCGCGGGCGGCGTGGTCGGCAAGCCGGCGACGCCAGGGGCCGGTGGTTCCGACGAGCAGCCTCTCCCGAAGGGCAAGTCGTTCGGCTCGGCGCCCCAGCCGGGTACCCCGGCCGGAACGGTCAGCAGCGGCGGATTCACCGGCACCCCGCGTGGCGGCGCGTCGCTCAACGACCTCGGCGCGGGAGCGGCGGCCCTCGGCGCCGGTGGTGTCGCGGGCGCCCTGAGCGGTGACAACGACCGCAAGGGCAGAGGCGTCGGTCGCAGCGCACCCGGCGCCACGCGCTCGCCGCACCAGCTCGCCATCGGCGACCTGCCCGAGGAGGAGGAGGAGAGGGCGCGACGCAACTCCGAGCGCCTCAGCCCGCGCTCGGAGAAGCAGCGTGGCGGTTACCTGGAGAAGGCGGCGCCGCAGGACGGCGAGGAGGACGCCTCGCACGTGCGGCGGTACGGCGTCGACGACCAGGACCTGTTCACCGACCAGCGGATGGTCTCGCCGGACGTCATCGGCGACGACGCGGACGGGCGCCGGTGAGCACACCCGACCGCGGCGTCAATGGCAGCGTGGTGTTGTCCGCGCTGGAGTTCGACATGCTCTGGGAGGCCGAGCGCTTGCCGCAGCGGCATGTCGCGCTGGACGTCCCGAGCCCCGGCGTCACCTACACCGAGCGGGCCGTGCTGGTCGAGCAGGCGTGGGAGTCGCTCGCGCGGCGACGGCTCGCCAGGGGGCACAAGGCGTCCCCCGACGTCGTGGACATGCTCAACCTCTTCGTGCAGCCGAAGGTGAGCATCGACCTGTGGGTGTGGGCCGACCGGCAGATCTCCGGGCTCGCCGTCAGCACCGGCGGCCAGGCGCTGCTGGGGGTCGTCGACGGCGAGGAGGTGTGGCTGATCCCCGCGTCCGATGCGACCCTGCCCGAGGCCGCGGTGTCGGTGGCCGGTGAGCTGGGCCCCGGGGTGGGCCGCTCGGTGAGCCTGCCGCACGAGGTGCTCGTGGCCGCCGACGCCGACGCCCGCGGAGACGCGAAGGCGATGGTGACCGCGCTGGAGGACCGTGGCGTCGAGCTGTGGCAGGCGCAGGAGCTCGCCGGGATGATGATGGGCATGGCCGCGCGTGGTCAGTTCGGCGCGCAGCGGCACGGCCGGGACGGCCGGATCAGCAGGGCCAGGCGCGTGATCGCCTTCTACGACACCGACGCCGGGCGCTACCTCTTCCAGGTGCGGCCCGAGCGCGACGGGCGGAACTGGGCAACCGTGACACCAGCGGACAATTCGCTGCTCGCCGGCCGGGTCTGGGAGCTGCTCGGCGAGGTCTGACCCGGTCGAAGGTCGCGCGAGAACCGGTGCCGCATCGTAGGGTTGAGCGGAACCGCCGTGGGGATCGACGCGTCGAAACCGGCGGACACAGATCGGGTGTGTGAAGGGGAGATGACGCAGCCGTGCCTGTATACGACGCCGAGTCGATGAACATCACCGCGGGCAGCCTCGACCGGCTGGCCGAGGAGTTCCGTTCGGCCAAGGCCAAGATGAAGGGTGTCGAGGGCGAGAGCCCGTTCGGGGACGTCGAGGATCCCGAGAACCCCGACAAGGTCTCGGGCACGCTCGGCTCGTTCACCTCCGGCATGCAGAGCGAGTTCGAAACAGCCGCCGGGCTGATGACGGCCGCGAGCACCGCCCTGCGTGACGCCGTCGCGGCGATGGGTGAGGCCGACGCGACCGCGGCCGACAACCTCACCGTCAGGGAGGTCTGATGGCGGGCGCGGGGACTCCGGCCAACTGGTCCGATGTGGAGACTCGGGCCGCGAGGGTCGACAAGGTCAACCCCGGGGAGATCCAGGAGGTCGCCCGGCAGTTCGACGAGGCGTCGCGCAACGCGGGGGACCACACCGCCGGGCTCACGAGCGCCGCGGCTCCGTTGCAGGACGGCGGTGTCTGGGACGGTCCCGCCGCCGACGCGTTCTTCGACTATGTCGCCAAGGTCGCCGCGGCCGGCAACAAGGTCAAGGACAAGCTCGACGAGGTGGCGCGTGAGCTGACGTCGTTGCAGGAGACGCTCTCCAACCTCAAGCGGCAGATCCAGAGCACGAAGGAAGACGCGCGCACGGCCATCGACAACCGCAACAACGAGGCGGAGGGCCGGATCCAGGCTGCGCGCAGCGCGATGCAGGCGTTCCAGAACGGGGAGCGCGACGCGGCGCCGTCGCCGACGGCGGAGGAGATCCTCCAGACCACGGACGAGCAGAACAAGCGCACGGCCTCCGACGCCGCGACGCGCATCGACGAGCTGCTCGCCCAGTCCAACCAGGCGATCAGCAGGGCACAGGAGCTCATGAAGACCGAAGTGGACGGAGGGTTCGCCTCCGTGCCGCCGCCGGGTTCGTCCGGTTCGCAGGTTCAGGCCACCGGCGGTATCAGCGACGGCTCCGGCGGAGGCGGTTCCGGGGGTGGCGGCAGCTCCGGCGGCGGCGCCTCGGGCGGCGGCGGGCTCGGCCCGAGCGGAGGCCCGCCGACCAGCGGCCCGCCACCCGGCAACGTCGACCAGTGGATCCGCGAGGCCATCAAGATCCTGCAGGCCAACGGCATCCCGGTGACCGAGGAGAACATCGACGAGATCTGGACGATCATCGAGAAGGAGTCCGGCGGCGACCCGCACGCCATCAACAACTGGGACTCCAACGCAGCCAAGGGCACCCCGTCCAAGGGCCTCATGCAGTGCATCGACCCGACTTTCGAGGCGTACAAGCTGCCGGGCCACGACGACATCTACAACCCGGTGGACAACATCATCGCGGGCGTCCGGTACACGTTCGACCGCTACGGTGGCTTCGAAGGGCACCCCGGCCTCGCCTCAATGGCCAGCGGCGGCGGTTACCAGGGCTACTGAGGACCGCTAGGTAGCGGTCGCCCGGTTCCTGATCGGCCTCGTCACCTGCTTCGCCACGCAGGACGGAATCCCCGCCGTCGCCTTGGCGTGGCTGCGGTACATGCTGGGCGGCATCCCGACCAGCTCGGTGAAGCGGGTGCTGAACGTGCCCAGCGACGAGCAACCGACCGTGAAACACACCTCCGTGACGCTGAGGTCGCCCCGGCGCAGCAGTGCCATCGCGCGTTCGATGCGCCGCGTCATCAGGTAGGAGTACGGCGATTCGCCGTAGGCGCGCCGGAACGCGCGGCTGAGGTGCCCCGCCGACATGTGCACGCCGCGGGCGAGGGCCTCCACGTCCAGCGGCTGGGCGTACTCACGGTCGATCCGGTCGCGCACGCGGCGGAGGAGCACGAGGTCGCGCAGCTGGTGCTCCGCGTTCGGACTACTGCTCACCTGCGAAATCGTGCCACGTCGCGCCGGGAGTGCCCAACCCGTCCTTTCATGAAGATCCCTTAATTCGCCACTCAGGTCGGATTCACGGTGCGCCAGCATCGTGGGGTCCATGAGCGAAACACGGTGGACACCCGGTCAGGCGGACCTGGACCTCCTGTGGGCCTCGGCCGTCGAGGTCGCGGGCGGCCGGATGCTCGGCTGGCGCACCACTCACCTCGACGTGCAGCCCTCGGGCGCCACGACGGTCGCGGCGCACGTGGACGTCGAGTGGGCCGACGGCGCGCAGAGCACCGAGACGCTCGGCGCCACCGACTCCGGGCACTCTTCGGCGGCCATGCGCATGTCCGACGGCGAGCGGGAGGTCGGGGTCTGGCGCTTTCCACACGACCCCGCGCTGCCCGGCCTGCCCGCCGCGTGCGACCCGGAGCGGATGGGTTCGCTCGTCGAGCGGCTCGGGCTCGGTGATGGGCCGGTGAGCCTGCGCGTGCGGGCCTACCGCCCGTGCCGCCGGGCAGTGGTGGAGGTGCGGACCGGCCGGACGAGCCTGTTCGTGAAGGTGCTGCGGCCGCACAAGGTGGAGGAACTGCACCGGCTCCACCGTGCCGCGGAGGCCGCCCGCGTGCCGCAGAGCCTCGGCTGGACCGGCGACGGGCTGCTCGTGCTCGCGGGCCTTCCGGGGCGCTCGCTGCGGCAGCTGCTCCTGAGCGGGGAGCCTGTGCGCCTTGATCCCTCGCGGATCGTCGAGGTCCTGCACTCGCTGCCCGCCGAGCTCGCCGAGCGCCCGGCCCGCCCCGGCTGGGGTGAACAGGCCGGGCACTACGCCGACGTGGTGGCCGCGGTGCTGCCCGAGGCGGGTCCCGCCGCGCGCGCGATCGCCGACGCGGTGGCGCCCTCCGGCGAATCGCCTGTCGCCGTGCACGGCGACTTCTACGAGAGCCAGCTACTCGTGCGCGACGGCGAGATCAGCGGGCTGCTCGACATCGACACGGCCGGGGCCGGTGACCGCTACGACGACCCCGCCTGCCTGCTCGGGCACCTCGCGGTGCTGGCACAGGTGCGGCCGGACCGTGCCGCGGTGGTCGAGGCGTTCGCCTCGGACTGCCTCCGCGAGTTCGGCAGGCATTTCGACACCGACGTCCTGCGTGCCCGGGTCGCCGCGGTGGTGCTGTCACTGGCCACCGGCTCCCATCGGGTGCAGGAACCGAACTGGCGCACCGAGGTCGCGCAGCGGCTCGACCTCGCCCAGCGCTGGCTGACCGGCGGGCACCTGCTCGCCGCGTGAGAAACCGAAGGTAAACGAGGAAAGGAAAACGATCATGGCTGAGAACAGGCGTCCCTGGTTCGTGGTGGCGGCTACCGCGACGGTGCTGGGTGTCGGCGGACTGGTGGCAGCGGGCACCGCGTCGGCCGACGTGGAGCTCAACGACCAGCAGGTGCCCGCGCAGGTGCAGCTCGTCGACCACGCGCAGCAGCAGGCCGGTGACGACTCGCCCGAGTCGGCCGACTCCCCCGCGGCGTCCGCCGTCGACTCGCCGGCCGACCGAGCGGACAACACGGCCGACAGCGTGAACAGCCCGAACACGGGCAGCAGCGTGAACAGCGTGGACAGCCCCAACTGAGTCGGGCATCGGGCTAGAATCGCGCATTCTTCTCAAAAGGATGATCGCCGTGACAGATGTGACCAGCAGGGATCTCGCCGCGCTCGCTCCGGTGCGGCTGCATCGGGTGTGGTGGGCGCTGCTCGGCGTCTCGGTGGTGCTCAACGTGGCGAGCATGGCGGTGCCCGCGTTGATCCACCACCCGCTGACCAGGGATCGCGGCGAGATCCAGCTCTACCTCGACGTCTTCGTGGAGGGGAACCTTCCGACGTGGTGGAGCGTGGGCCTGCTGGTGGTCGCGGCGGTCCTGTACGGGGTGACGGCGGCGCTCGCGTACGGAACCGCGAGGGCCGAGTCGTGGGGCTGGTGGTGCGGCGCGGCACTGCTGGCCGCACTCTCCCTCGACGACCACACTCAACTGCACGAACGGCTCGACCGCATCGGGCGGCAGCTGGTCACGTTCGACGGCTTCCCGTTCTACTGGCTGCTGCCCGGTCTGGTGGCCGGTCTGTTCGTGGCGGCGGCGCTGTTGCTGCTGGCGAGCAGGCTGCGGGGCAGGCCGAGGTGGTTCGTCGTGGCGGGCTGTGCGCTGCTGCTCGGCTCTGCGCTGGGCATGGAGCTGCTGCAGGGACTGCTGATCGCGGGTGGTGAGAGCGGGCCGATCTACGTGCTGACCTACCACGCCGAGGAGCTGGGCGAGAACGTCGGCGTGCTGCTGCTGATGGCCGCGGCCGGGCTGGCACTGTCGATCGGCCGCCGGGACGGCGGTATCTCGCTGGCCTACCGCAAGAGCCGGTAGCGCGCCGCCTTACGCTCGGCGGCATGGTCGAGTTCGCACCCTTCCCCGGCCCCTCGCGGCGCGCCGACGTGGCGCCGTTCCACGTCATGGAGGTGCTCTCCGCGGCACAGGCAAGGCAGCGCAGCCATGGCGACGTGATCGCACTCTGCGCTGGCCAGCCCACGGCGGGCGCGCCGAAGCCCGTGCTCGCGGCTGCCGAGAAGGCACTGCGCGATGGCGACCTCGGCTATACGGTGCAGCTCGGCATCCCCGAGCTGCGCGAGGCCATCGCCGGGCACTACGAGCGCACGTACTCACTCGACGTCAGCCCGCAGGACGTCATCGTCACCACCGGCTCCTCCGGTGGGTTCCTGCTGTCGTTCCTCTCGGCGTTCGAGGCGGGCGACCGGGTGGCGATGGCCCGGCCCGGCTACCCCGCCTACCGCAACCTGCTCTCGGCGCTGGGCTGCGAGGTCGTGGAGTTCACCACCGACGAGCACACGCGGTTCCAGCCGACCACCGAGCTGCTCGACGGGCTGGGTCCGATCAAGGGACTCGTGGTCGCGAGCCCGAGCAACCCCACCGGCACCGTTCTCGCGCCCGGCGAGCTCGCCGCTATCGCGGGCTGGTGCTCCTCGCGTGGCGTGCAGCTGATCAGCGACGAGATCTACCACGGCATCTCGTACGAGACCGAGCTCGGCTGCGCTTGGCAGACGTCCGGCGAGGCGCTGGTGCTCGGCTCGTTCTCGAAGTACTTCGCGATGACGGGCTGGCGGCTCGGCTGGATGCTGGTGCCGCAGCGGCTGCACCGCGCGGTGGACGTGCTCACCGGCAACTTCAACATCTGCCCGCCCGCGCTCGCCCAGCAGGCGGCGGTAGCGGCGTTCACCCCCGAGTCGTACGCGGAGCTGGACGGGCACGTCGCGCACTACCGGTCCAACCGCGACCTGCTGCTGGCGGGCCTGCGCGAGCTCGGCTTCGAGCGCGTGGCGCCCGTCGACGGCGCGTTCTACGCCTACGTCGACGTGTCGGCGCACACGGGCGACAGCCTCAGCTGGTGCCAGCGGCTGCTCGCCGACACCGGCGTCGCCATCACGCCCGGCATCGACTTCGACCCGGTGGACGGCGGCCGGTTCGTCCGGTTCTCGTTCGCCGGAGCCGAGGCCGAGGTCGCCGAGGGCGTCCGGCGGCTCGGCGCCTGGCTGTGACCCGACCGCAGTGAAGGCCACCTTCCCTGCAGTGGGGCCCCGCGCAGCAGTGGGGCCTGTGCGTAAGGGGGAACCCGGAGTTTTCCCTGAACGTTGGACTCGTGAAGGGTCATCCGGGCCGATGGCATGCCAACCTGGGATGGACCGGATGTCCAATCGGAGCGCAGCGGAGGAAGATCATGTTCTGGAAGATCGTCGGGGGCCTGCTCCTCGTCTGGGTCGCGTTCATGGTGATCGGCTCCGTGGTGGGTTTCCTGGTGGAGGCGGCGTTCTGGATCGTCCTCATCGGCGGCGCCGCGTTCCTCGGCACCGCTGCGTACAGCGCGATCAAGGGCGGCGGCAAGAAGAAGCAGATCCGGCCCTGAGCCAAGCCCGCACATGTCGATCGTCATCGGGGTGCTCTCACTCCTGCTGACGGCGGCCTTCCTCAGCGCGGGCGGCGCCCGGCTCGCCGGGGTGGAGCCGCTGCGGTCCTACGCCGGGCACCTCGGGTTGTCCACCCAGGTCAACCGCGCGATCGGTGCGCTGGAGCTGGCCGCGGCGGCGGGGCTCATCGTCGGCTTCTGGTTCCGTCCCGCCGCGCTCGTGGCGTCGATCGGCCTCGTCGTGCTGATGGTCGGCACGGTGCTGCGGCACCTCCGCGCCAAGGACCCGCCCGCCGTCGCGGCACCGGGCGCGAGCCTCGGCCTGCTCGCGGTCGCCAACGCCGTCCTCCTCGGCCTCGCCTGACGTGCCCCCAAGGCCACCTTTGTTGCGCTCAACGCAACAAAGGTGGCCTTGGGGGCGGTCAAGTCACGCGGGCAGCTCGGCGGGGATGCCCTGCCAGAGTTGGGCGCGCAGGCCCGCCGCGCGGGCTCCGTCCACGTTGACCTGCCGGTCGTCGAGGAACAGGCAGTCTCCCGGCTCGGCGTCCAGCCGCGAGACCAGCAGCTCGAAGATCTCCGCGTCCGGCTTCGCCAGCCCCACGTCACCGGAGAACAGCAGCTCCCGGAAGTGCCGCGTCCACGGCTGGCGCTCGGCGAACCGCGCGAACGACACCGGCGCGTTCGACAGCAGGGCCAGCGCCGTTCCCGCCTCCGCGAGCGACTGCAGCAGCTCCAGGGTCGCCGGCGAGACCTGCGCCCAGCCCGCGATGTCCAGCTCCGTCAGCTCGGCCGACAACGGCTCGTTCACGTCCACGCCGGTCGCGTCGCCCACCGTGCGCCAGAACTCCAGGTCGCTCGCGCCCCGGTCGTAGGCATCGCGCCCAGCCCAGTACGCGGCCTCGAACTCGGCGAGCGGCACGCCCATGCGGTCGGCCAAGGCCGGCAACGCCGTCGTCCTGGTGCAGATCACCTCGCCGTAGTCGAACACCAGCCAGCGGCGCGTCACTTGGCGCTCGCCTTGATCCGGTCCAGCGCCTCGGCCACGTCGTCGGCGGACACGTCGCGGTGCAGCACGAACCGCACCTTGCCCGCCATCGGCAGCGTGAGGATCCCCAGCGAGCGCAGCGACTCGAGCGTGAGCCGCACGTCGGGCACGGCCGCCAGCACGATGTTGGTCTGCGGCTCGGACACGTCCCAGCCGAGGTCACGCAGCCCGTCCGCGAGCGCCTTGGCGTTGGCGTGGTCCCGCGTCAGCTCGCCCACCCGGTCCAGCGCGACCAGGCACGCCGCCGCAAGCACGCCGCCCTGGCGAACGCCGCCGCCGAGCATCTGCCGCATCCGCCGCGCCTGCTCGACGAACTCCTCGCTGCCCGCGACCACCGAGCCGACCGGGGCACCGAGGCCCTTGCTGAAGCACGCCGACACCGTGTCGACGCCCACCGTCAGTGCCGCGGGCGGCAGGCCGAGCGCGGCCGCCGCGTTCCACAGCCGAGCACCGTCGAGGTGCACGAGCAGGCCCTCGTCCCGCGCGGCGGAGACCAGCAGCGCGTGCTCGTCGGGCGGCGTGATCGCCCCACCCGCGGCGTTGTGCGTGTTCTCGAGGCACAGCAACGTCGTGCGCAGCGCGTAGTACGGCCCGCTGCGGGTGCCCGCCGCGACGTGGACCGCCCGCGGCGTCGGCCTGCCGGGGCCCGCGTCGTGCTCCAGCACGTCCGGCATCCCCCCGGCCAGCCACGCGGCCGAGCCGAGCTCGTTGGTCAGCACGTGCGCGTTGCGGGTCGCCAGGAACCGATCGCCCCGGCCGAGGTGCACCGACAGAGCGATGAGGTTGGCCATCGTGCCGCTCGGGGTCCAGAGCGCGGCGTCCATGCCGAGCGTCTCGGCTGCCCGGCGCTCCAGCTCGCGGACCGTGGGATCGACGTCGATGACGTTGTCGCCGACCTCCGCTCTCGCCATCGCCACGCGCATCTGCTCATCGGGCCGGGTGATCGTGTCCGAACGGAAGTCGAGGAGAGCTGGCGTCGCTTCGGAGGTCACAGTCCGATCACATCACATCGTTAGTTGATCTCACAACAAGGTCTCTTCCGAGGGAAAAATCCGGCTGGACGTGCAACCGTGGACGCCTGCACTTCCGTCTCTGCCATCGACAACACAACGGGACCGGAGAGCCATCCGCGTGGACCACCGCGACGAGCAGGAGTTCGCGGAGTACTTCGCTGCCAAGCGGGACTCCGTGCGCCGGACCGCGTACATGCTCTGTGGCGACTGGCACCGCGCGGACGACCTGGCGCAGACGGCCTTCGTCGCGCTGCACCGGCGGTGGCGCAAGATCCGCGACCGGGCGGCGACCGACGCTTACGTGCGAAAGACGCTGGTCAGGGCCGCCATCGACGAGTCGCGCAGGCCGTGGCGTCGCGAGCGGCAGTCCGACGAGTTGCCCGAGCCGCCACCGGCGGGCGAGCCGCTCGCCGAGCGCGTCGCGACGAGGGAGGACCTGCTCGCCGGTCTGCGGAAGGTGCCGCCACGACAGCGGGCGGTGCTGGTCCTGCGCTACCTGGAGGGCCTCGACGTCGGCGGCGTCGCGAAGGCGCTCGGGTGCAGTGAGGGCAACGTGAAGAGCCAGACCGCGCGGGGGCTCGCGAACCTGCGGGACGTGCTCGGTGAGGAGGTGGAGACGCGTGGATGAGCGGGAGTTGAAGGAGCTGTTCCGGCAGGCGGCAGGCGAGGCTCCGCCGCCCACGTTCAGCGCGTCCGACGTCGCCGCCGAGTCACGCCGTGTCACCCGGCGTCGCCGGAACACGATCGCGGGGGTGGCCTGCGCGGTCGTGTTGCTGGGAGGCGGCGCGGGCGCGGTGGGTGTATTGCTGGGTAACGGCAGCGAATCGAACACGACGGCCGCGTCGGCCCCCGGCCAGGAGGGCGCCGACGAGCAACAGGGAGCGTCCTCCGGGCGTCCTCCCCAGGCACAGGTCTTCCCGAACACCGTGCCGAAGCAGGGCGGAGCGGTGGAAGGGGAGAGCACCCTCGGGTGCGACACAGTCGACCGGGAGCTCGCCACCGCCCTCGCTGGCGAGCTCCCGGCCGGCGCCGACGCCGTCGCTGGGGGCGGGGATTGCCCCGACGGCCCCCCCTCGGCGACATACTCGGTCGAGGGCGGGACGATCACCGCGGTGTTCGCGCCGCGGGGTCTCGCGTTCCAGTTGCCCGAGCAGCCGGAAGGCGCCGAGTTCGAACAGCGCCCGACCGCGAGCGGGGGCACCGTGTACGTGCTCGCCACCCCGGACTCCGCGTCGCGCACGCCACCGCTCAGCACCGAGCTGGGACGCATCGCCGACGCGTTGGCGCGTCACTTCTGACCAGGTCGGGGATGGCAAACTAGCTCGCCATGACGTCCGAGAGCAGCAGCACCGCGAGCACGCCGAAGGGCGAGCGGCGGCGCGCCGCACTGGTCAGCGCCGCCGCCGAGCTGCTGACCGAGGGCGGGTTCGAGGCCATCCGGCATCGGGCCGTCGCCGACCGCGCCGGGCTGCCGCTCGCGTCGACGACCTACTACTTCGACTCGCTCGACGACCTGATCGCCGCGGCGATGGAGCACTACGGCCGCTCCGAGCTGGCCAGGGGTCGCGAACAGCTGGCGCGGCTGAGCATCGAGCACCGCGGAGTGGACACCCTCGTCGAGCTGGTGCTCGACCAACTGCTCGGCGAGGACCCCGACTACGAGGCCGTGCTGCTGCGCTACGAGCGGCTCGTCGCCACCGGGCGCAGGCCCTACCTGCGTCCGCTCATGCGCACGCTCGCGGTCGAGCTGCGGGAGCTGCTCACCGAGATCTTCGTGAAGTCAGGGGTGCCCATCGACCCGCGGCGGCTGGAACAGTTGGTCGCGCTGGTCGACGGCGCGGTCGTGAACGCGCTGATCGAGGTGAACCCGGACCCGCGAGCCGCGGCCGCGAGAATGCTCCGCGACGCGTTGAGCTGAGCAGGCAACCCGGCGCTGCACCTGTGACCTGGGCCGCCGGTTAGCCTGGCTGCGTGACGGACAAGCCCAGCATCCCCAACGTTCTCGCCGGTCGCTACGCCTCGCCCGAGCTGGTGGCACTGTGGTCGCCGGACAACAAGGTGCGGTTGGAGCGCGAGCTGTGGCTGGCCGTGCTCAAGGCGCAGGCCGAGCTCGGCATCGAGGTGCCGGACGGCGTCGTCGCCGACTACGAGCGGGTGCTGGAGCGGGTGGACCTTCCCTCGATCGCCGCGCGCGAGCGGGTGACCAGGCACGACGTGAAGGCCCGCATCGAGGAGTTCAACGCGCTCGCCGGGCACGAGCACGTGCACAAGGGCATGACCTCGCGCGACCTCACCGAGAACGTCGAGCAGTTGCAGCTGCGGCGCTCGCTGGAGCTGGTCCGGGCTCGCACGGTGGCCGTGCTGACGAGGCTCGCCGGGCTGGCCGCCGACCACTCGGCGCTGGTCATGGCCGGGCGTTCGCACAATGTCGCCGCGCAGGCCACCACGCTGGGCAAGCGGTTCGCCACTGCCGCCGACGAGCTGCTCGTAGCCTTCGAGCGGCTGGACGAGCTGATCGCCCGCTACCCGCTGCGCGGCATCAAGGGCCCGGTCGGCACCGCACAGGACATGCTGGACCTGCTCGGCGACGAGGGGAAGCTCGCCGAGCTGGAGTCGCGCGTAGCGGCCCACCTCGGCTTCTCGCGGGCGTTCACGAGCGTTGGGCAGGTCTACCCGCGCTCGCTCGACTTCGACGTGCTCTCCACGCTGGTGCAGGTGGCGGCGGCGCCGTCGAGCCTGGCGAAGACCATCCGGCTCATGGCAGGGCACGAGCTGGTCACGGAGGGCTTCCAGCCCGGTCAGGTCGGCTCGTCGGCCATGCCGCACAAGATGAACACGCGTTCGTGCGAGCGGGTCAACGGCCTCGCCGTGGTGCTGCGCGGGTATCTGTCGATGATCGGCGAGCTGGCGGGTGACCAGTGGAACGAGGGCGACGTCTCCGACTCGGTGGTGCGCCGGGTCGCTCTGCCGGACGCCTTCTTCGCGCTCGACGGGCTGCTGGAGACGTTTCTCACGGTGCTCGGCGAGTTCGGCGCCTTCCCCGCTGTCGTCGACCGCGAGCTCGACCGGTACCTGCCTTTCCTCGCGACGACGAAGGTGCTCATGGCGGCGGTGCGCGCCGGGGTCGGCAGGGAGACCGCGCACGAGGCGATCAAGGAGAACGCGGTGGCCGTCGCGCTCGCCATGCGGGAGGGCCAGGCCGGGAACGACCTGCTCGACCGGCTCGCCGCCGACAAGCGCCTCCCGCTGGACCGCGCCGCGCTCGACGCGCTGCTCGCCGACCGGCTCTCCTTCACCGGCACGGCGGGTGCCCAGGTCGAGGCGATCGTCGGCCGCGTCGAGGAGATCGCGAAGCGGTTCCCCGAGGCCGCCGACTACCGGCCACAGCCAATCCTGTGATCTGGGAGACGTGGACCACATCGTGGGCGTCTGTCAGGATCGAGGCCATGGGCAAGCGATCGATCGCGCTGATTCAGCGCAGGCACGTCGATCTGGTGCGCGTCGACTCCGCGCTCTGCCGGCTCCGCTGACACCCGTCCCTGCCCCTGCCGTGGCCGCGCTCCGCGCGCCCGGCCGCACGCGAAGCTGAGGTCAGCATGCTCGCCCTCATGGTGTTCGGAGTCGCCGGATTCCTGGCTCAACTGGTGTCCGGCATGCTCGGCATGGGCTACGGCATGACCTCCACGACGGCCCTGGTCGCGTTCGGCACCGCACCCGCGGTCGCGTCGGCCTCCGCCCATTTCGCCCAGGTCGGCACGTCGCTGGCGTCGGGTGTCTCGCACTGGAAGTTCCGCAACATCGACTGGCGCACGGTCGGCATCCTCGCCGTGCCCGGTGCGATCGGCGCAGCGGTCGGCGCGTTCGTGCTGGTGTCGCTGTCCACGGACTTCGCGAGCGCGTGGATCAGCACGATCCTCTTCGCGCTTGGCCTCTACGTGCTGATCAGGTTCGCGTTCCTCAAGCTCGGCAAGCTCATCACCGACAAGCGGCCCGGCGCGAAGTTCCTCGCGCCGCTGGGTCTGATCGCCGGTTTCATCGACTCCACCGGCGGTGGCGGCTGGGGTCCGGTCGCCACCACGACGCTGCTCTCCAGCGGCAGGCTCGAGCCGCGCAAGGTCGTCGGCTCGGTCGGGGCCGCCGAGTTCGCCGTGACGGTGTCGGCGTGCGCTGCGTTCCTCATCGCCCTCTCCCACGAGGAGATGAACTGGGTGGTCGTCGGTGGGCTGCTGGTCGGCGGCGTGATCGCAGCGCCGCTGGGCGCCTGGCTCGCCCGCCACCTGCCGCCGAGGGTGCTCGGGACCGCGGCGGGCGGGCTCATCATTCTCACCAACGGCTGGCTGCTGCTCTCCACGCTCGGCGCCTCGCCCGCCGCGATCGTGGTCGTCTACCTGGGCCTGGTCGCACTGATCGTCGCCGCGCTGGTCAACGCCGTGCGGTCGATGCGGGAGGAGAAGCGCATCAACGCGCTGGCAGGCGAGGACGACATCCGCGAGACCGCCAACCGCTGAGCCGCTCTTGGTGGCGGCTTCATCCGCATCTCACCTCTCAGCCAACGGGTCTTCATGCCCGTCATGCCTAATGAGGTGCGTGGACGCAACCCTTCTGGTGTCGCTGTCCGGTGCCGGACCGCGGACGCTGCAGCGCTGTGCCGAGCTGGCCGAGCAACTGGATGCGCGCGGGGTGGCCCTTTCGATGCTGTTCACCCCAAGCGCCGAGGATGGGTCTCCCAGGGTCGCCGAGTGGATGCGCGAGCGCGTCCGCGGGGGCGACGCCGTGCTGCTGCACGGCTACGACCACCGGATCAGGGCCGAGTTCGCGTCGCTGCCCGCGCACGAGGCGCGGCTGCGGCTGATCGCGGCAGGCGCGGCGCTCGACAGGGCCGGGCTGCGCACCACGGCATTCGCCCCACCGCGCTGGCGGGTCTCCCGCGGCACGCTGGAGGCACTCCGCAACCACGGTTTCCGGCTGTGCGCGGACCTCTCCACCGTGCGTGACCTGACGACCGGAGAGGTGGCCCGCGCGCGGGTGCAGGGCTTCGGCAGCCAGCACCAGCGCACCGAGACCGTGCGTTGCTTCGCGCTGGTGCTGAGTGCGGCCAGGGCGGCCCGGCGCGGCGGGCTGGTGCGGCTCGGCGTCGACGCGAGGGACCTGCGCAGGCCGGGCAGGCGGCAGGCGTTCCTCGACGCCGTGGACGTGGCGCTGGAGAACGGTGCGGCGAGCCGCACCTATGTCACAGCGTTGCCCGCTCGGCTCGCGGCAGCACCCTGACCTCGGTGCCGTCCGGCGCGAGGTTGGTGAACAGGCCGTAGTGCATGGCCGGGTTGGCGAGCACGGCCTCGTGGATCGGCACGGCGAGGCGCGGTGCGACCGCCCGCAGGTAGTCGACGGCCTCGCCTGCCTTGAGCCATGGCGCGGCGGTCGGCAGGCCGAGCACGTCGATCTTCTGCTCGGGCACGAAGAACGAGTCGCCGGGGTGGTAGAAGGCGCCGTGGTCGACGATGAAGCCGACGTTCGGGATCACCGGGATGTCGGCGTGGATCGTCGCGTGCTGCCCGCCGACCACGTGCACGGCCGCGCCGCCGAGCTCGAAGGCGTCGCCGGGCTGCGCCGTCCTGGCCGGCAGGCCGAGCTTCTCGACGGTCTCCCGCGAGCCGGGATCGGTGATCAGCTTCGCGTCCGGGTTCGCCTCCAGCAGCGCGGGCAGTTTTTCGGTGTCGATGTGGTCGAAGTGCTGGTGCGTGATCAGCACGGCGTCCAGCTCCCGCTCGTTCTCGAAGCCGGAGGAGAAGGCGCCGGGGTCGATGAGGATGCGGGCGCCGTCGGTCTCCAGCAATACGCAGGAGTGTCCGAAGTGGACGATTCGCATGGTTCTCCCTCCAGTTGGCTCTCACACTACGCGGCGGTCTAGTTGGCAGATTGCCAGTAAGGGTGGTGCGTCGTACGCTGTGGCCATGACCACAGCGCAGGCAGTCGAAACGTTCGACTCGCTCAACCCGGCAACGGACGAGGTACTGGGGACCTACCCGGTGCACACCGCCGAGCAGGTCGAGGCGGCGGTCGCGAAGGCGCGGGGCGCCGCCCTCTGGTGGAACACGCTCGGCTTCTCCGGCCGTGCCGAGCGCCTCGCCAGGTGGCGCGGCAGCATGGCGCGCAGGATGGGCGAGCTGTGCGACGTGGTCAGCAAGGAGACCGGCAAGCCGGCCGGTGACGCCCAGCTGGAGATCGTGCTCGCGATCGAGCACCTCGCGTGGGCGGCCAAGAACGCGCGCAAGGTGCTCGGCTCGCAGCGCCGCGCGCCCGGCCTCCTGCTCTCCAACCAGGCGGCGACCGTCGAGTACCAACCGCTCGGCGTGGTCGGCGTGATCGGCCCGTGGAACTACCCGGTGTACACGCCGCTCGGCTCCGTCAGCTACGCGCTCGCGGCGGGCAACACGGTGGTGTTCAAGCCGAGCGAATACACGCCCGGCGTCGGCAAGTGGCTCGTCGACACGTTCGCCGAGGCCGTGCCCGAGCACCCGGTGTTGCAGCTCGTCACCGGCTTCGGGGCCACCGGGGCCGCGCTCGCGAACTCCGGCGTCGACAAGATCGCCTTCACCGGCTCCGCGGCAACCGGCAAGAAGGTGATGGCCGCCGCGGCCGAGACGCTCACCCCGGTCGTGATCGAGGCGGGAGGCAAGGACCCGCTGATCGTCGACGCCGACGCCGACCTCGAGGCCGCCGCCGACGCGACGGTGTGGGGCGCCTTCTCCAACGCCGGCCAGACCTGCGCCGGGGTCGAGCGCGTCTACGTGCACGAGCGGGTCTACGACGAGTTCGTGGCCAAGGTGGTCGACAAGGCGAAGAAGGTCGACGCCGGCACGCACTACGGCCCGATGACCATGCCGTCGCAGCTCGACGTGGTGCGCAGGCACATCGCCGACGCGCTCGCGCGCGGCGGGAGGGCGCTGGTCGGCGGCAAGGACGCCGTCGGCGACCGTTTCGTGAAGCCGACCGTGCTCGTGGACGTGCCCGAGGATTCCGCCGCCGTGCGCGAGGAGACGTTCGGGCCCACGGTGACCATCGCCAAGGTCCGCGACATGGACGAGGCGATCGAGAAGGCCAACGACTCGGTATACGGCCTCGGCTCCACCGTGTTCTCCAAGCGAAGGGGCCTTGAGCTGGCGCGGCGGCTGCGCACGGGGCAGACGGCGATCAACGCGCCGCTGTCGTTCGCCGGCATCGCGTCGCTGCCGTTCGGCGGGCTCGGCGACTCCGGTTTCGGGCGCATCCACGGTCCCGAGGGCCTGCGCGAGTTCGCGCGGCCGAAGGCGATCGCGCGGCAGCGCTTCACGGCTCCGATCGCGCTCACGACGTTCGCCCGGTCCGCCAAGACCGAGGCGCTGGTGGGCAAGCTCATCGGCAGGCTGCACGGCAGGCGCTGACGCTCACACGGCGGCCTCCACCAGCGAGCCGTCGCGCCGAACGAGGGCGGCGTAGCGCCCGTCCTCGGCCAGCAGTTCGTCGTGGGTGCCCTGCTCGGCCACCCGGCCGCCGTCGAGCACCACGATCTGGCCTGCGTCGCGGATGGTCGAGAGCCGGTGCGCGATCGTGATCGTCGTGCGGCCCGCCGACAGCGCGGTGATGGCCGCCTGCACGGCCTGCTCGGTGTGGGTGTCGAGCGCGCTGGTGGCCTCGTCGAGCACGAGGATCGGTGGGTCACGCAGGATCGTGCGGGCGATCGCGAGGCGCTGTTTCTCGCCGCCGGAGAACCGGTAGCCGCGCTCGCCGACGAGGGTGTCGTAGCCGTCGGGCAGCGCCGCGATGTGGTCGTGGATCTGCGCGGCCCTCGCCGCCTCGTGCAGCTCCTCGTCGGTCGCGTCCGGTTTGGCGAAGCGGAGGTTGTCGGCGACGGAGGCGTGCAGCAGGTAGGTCTCCTGCGACACCACACCCACCGCGCTGGCGAGCGTTTCGAAGCTCAGTTCCCGCACGTCGACGCCGTCGATCGTCACGCTGCCCTGGGTGACGGCGTAGAGCCGTGGCACGAGGTAGCTCAGCGTCGTCTTGCCGGAGCCCGTCTCGCCGACGATCGCGAGGCTGCCGCCGGGGGGAACGGCGAGGTCGACACCGGCGAGGGCCGCGTGCGTGCCGTCGTAGGAGAACCCGGCGTCGTGGAACGCGACCTCGCCACGCACCTGGCCGAGTGCGACGGGGCGCTCCGGCTCGGCGACGTCGACGGGCAGGTCGAGGTACTCGAAGATCCGCTGGAAGAGCGCGAGCGAGCTCTGCAGCTCCACGCCCGTCTGCAGCAGCGACATGGTGGGCCGGAACAGGGCCTGCTGGAGCGTCACGAAAGCGACGAGGGTGCCCAGTGACGCCATCGGCGCGCCGAACGCGGTGCTCAGCCCCGCGGCCCAGTAGAGCAGCGCGGGCAGCGCCGCCATCACGATCTGGATGGTCGACATCCGCCAGCGGCCCGCCATGCTCGACTCGACCTCCAGCCTCGCGAGCCGCCGCGACTCGTCGGCGAACTCGTCGGTCAGCGACGCCGAGCGGCCCATCGTGCGGCCGAGCAGGATGCCGCTCACCGACAGCGACTCCTGCACGCTCGACGACATCGCCGCGAGCTGCTGCTGCCTGCGCGCGGTGATCTTCTTGCGTTCGGAGCCGACGCGCCGGCTGATCCAGACGAACGCGGGCATTAGCGCGAGCGAGAACACCGTGAGCCGCCAGTCGAGCGCGAGCATCGCGACCACGGTGGCCACCACGGTCGCGACGTTGGAGACCAGCGACGTGGCGGTGGAGGTGACCGTCGCCTGCATGCCGCCGATGTCGTTGGCGATCCGGGACTGGACCTCGCCGGTGCGGGTGCGGGTGAAGAACGCGAGCGACATGCGCTGCAGACGGGCGTAGACCTGCGAGCGCAGGCCGTGCATCACCTGCTGGCCGACCGTGGTGGAGAGGTAGGTCTGCAGCACGTTGAAGACGCTGGTCGCGACGGCGACGCCGAGCATGCCCGCCACGAGCAGGGTCAGCAGGTCGACGCGCTGCTGCGGGATGGCGACGTCGAGCACCTCGCGGAGCAGGAACGGCGACGCCACGGACACCAGCGACGAGAGTGCGACGAGCAGGCCGACGACGGCGAGCCTGCCCCGGTACGGCCGGAACAGGTTCAGTATCCGGCGCACCGGCGCGTGCTCTTCCTCGGTAGACGGCATATACCGAGCATAGCTCTTAATTACCTAAGTTCACAGTTACCGAGACTCTGTTATCCTGGGCGCGTGCATGTGGACGACGGCGAGAACCGCCTCGGTGAGCTTCTGCTGCGGCTGGCCAAACGGGCAAGGGTGCGGCAGGTTGGCCGCCTCGCGCCGCTGGGTCTCACCCCGGCGCAGGCCCGTGCGCTCGGGGCGATCGGGCGCTTCGAGCAACCGCCGAGGATGGCCGAGCTGGCCGAGCTGCTCGGCGTCGTGCCCCGCGCGGTGACGCCGATCGTCGACGCGCTCGAGGAGGCCGGGCTCGTCACGCGCCAGGTCGACCCCGGCAACCGGCGCGCCACCCTGCTCGTGCTCACCGGCTCGGGCAAGCGCATGCGCACCCGGCTCCACCAAGCCCGGGCCGGCGCCGCCGAGGACCTCTTCGCCTGCCTCACCGAGGCGGAGCAGGCCACACTCCAGACGCTGCTGGAGAAGGTCTACGAGCAGACCAGGGGCGAGCACGGACCGCGACACCACGGCCGTTCGCGCGAATCACTGCCCGCCGGCGAGGCTCCCGTGCTATGAACGACGCGGCGCGCGTCCGCGTCGCTCAGCAGGGGGGAGCCCGATGAACCAACCGAATCCCGGGTGGTACCAGCAGCAGCCGTACCAGCAACAACAGCCTTATCCACAGCAGCCGTACGGCTACCCCCAGCAGCCTCCGCCCGGCTACGGCTACCCACCCGGCTACGGTCCCCAGCGGCCGAGCACCGCGATGGCGTACGTGGCGGCCGCGTTCTGCGTTCCCGCGATCGCGTTCACCTACATCGTCGCCGCGCTGTCGTGGAGCGGGCCCAGCGAGGACAACGTCGACGCGCTCGTCGCGACCCTCGGCGTGGCCTTCTCCGACGACATCACCGGCAACGTCGACTTCGCGATCTCGTTCAGCATCAGCTTCGCGTCGACCATGGCCTTGTTCGCCGTGCTGCTGTGCTTCCGGCTCGGTTTCGTGCGCTGGGTAGTCGCTGTGCTCACCGGCATCGCCGTGCTGTACTACATCTACGCGATCATCGACCTGCTCAGCAACGACGGCGGCGACTACGTCGGCATGCCGATCGTGGCGTTGCTGCTGTGGGTGATCCCGCTCGTCGGGGCCGTGCTGCCCGTGACAGGCCGGGCCATGCGCGGCGCGCGGCAGGGCCCGCCGGTCGCGCACGGTCACTGGAGCTGACCGGCACTGGGCCAAACCGGCGAATCGGTCTTCGGGACGCAACGCCGGGGAATAGTTGTACGTCCTACGTATGTATTACCCAGGTGAAGTAGCGGTATGTCGGCACGGGGCCGAGGGGTGTCGGGGGCCTCTCGGCCCCTGAGCTACGCTGAATGGGCATCGACCTGCGAAAATCTAGGAGCATCCTGTCGTGGCCCGAGTAGTCGTCGACGTCATGCCCAAACCCGAGATCCTCGACCCGCAAGGCCAGGCGGTGGCCGGAGCGCTGCCGCGCCTCGGCTTCCAGGGCGTCACCGAGGTTCGCCAGGGTAAGCACTTCGAGCTGGAGGTCGACGACTCCGTCGACGACGAGACCCTCGCGAAGATCGCGGAGGGTTTCCTCGCCAACCCGGTGATCGAGGACTGGACCGTGCGGAGGTTGGAGGCGTGAGCCCCCGCATCGGCGTCATCACCTTCCCCGGAACCCTCGACGACGTCGACGCCGCGCGCGCGGTGCGCTACGCCGACGGCGAGGCCGTGTCGCTGTGGCACGCCGACGCCGACCTCAAGGGCGTCGACGCGGTGATCGTGCCGGGCGGGTTCTCCTACGGCGACTACCTGCGCTGCGGCGCCATCGCCCGGTTCGCGCCGGTGATGGCGTCCGTGGTCGAGGCCGCCGCGAAGGGCATGCCGGTGCTGGGCATCTGCAACGGCTTCCAGATCCTGTGCGAGGCCGGTCTGCTGCCCGGCGCGCTCGTGCGCAACGAGAAGCTGCACTTCGTGTGCCGGGACCAGTGGCTGCGCGTGGAGAACAACGCGACGGCGTGGAGCACCAGGTACGACCAGGGCGCCGAGGTGCTCATCCCGCTCAAGTCCGGTGAGGGCGGGTACATGGCGAGCCAGGAGACCCTCGACCGGCTGGAGGGCGACGGCCGCGTGGTGTTCCGCTACGTCGGCGGCAACCCCAACGGCTCCCGCAACGACATCGCGGGCATCACCAGCGAGAACGGCCGTGTCGTCGGCCTCATGCCGCACCCGGAGCACGCCATCGACGCGCTCACCGGCCCCTCCGACGACGGCCTCGGCGTCGTCTTCTCGGCCCTCGACGCCCTGAAGCCCCTCGCCACCACAGCCTGACCCGTCTGCAGTGAAGGCCACCATCACTGCGTTCAACGCAGGCATGGTGGCCTTCACTGCAGTTGGTCAGAGGCCCAGGAGGGTGGGGACTTCGGCGACGCTCGGCAGTAGGTGCGTGTGGTTGACCCGGCCCAGGTCGGCGGCGGTGTAGCCGCCCGTCAGCACGCCCACCACGTACGCCGCCCCGGCGTTGGTGCCCGCCTCGAGGTCACGCGCCGTGTCGCCCGCGGCCAGCACCTTGCGCACGTCCCGCACGCCGGTGCGTTCCATGGCCCGGAAGATCATGTACGGCGCCGGGCGTCCCGCGGGCACATCGTCAACGCACACCACCGCGTCGATCACCGTTTCGTCCCAGCCCACCGTCTTGAGCAGGGCGTCCACCACCTCGCGTTCAAACCCCGTCGTCAACGCCACCTTCACTCCGGCGGCCCGCAGCGAGGCGATCGCCTCGGGTACGCCGGGCAGCGGCACGGGCGGCGTCTCCGAGTAGGCTGCGGCCAGCCGCGCGCGGAAGTCGGCGAGGCCCTGGTCCACCACGTCCGCCGACGGCACGCGGCCCGTGGACTCGGTGAGCATCGCGGTGATGGCCTCGCGCTTGCCGGCGCCCATCCACCGCTGGATGTCGTCCTTCGACGGCGCTCCGCCCGCCGCGACCACGGCCTCTTCTAGCGCGGTGTACACCGCGTTGCGTTCCTCGACGGTGGTGCCGGCGATGTCGAAGACGGCGAGTTCGATCACGAGGCTGACCTCCAGTTCCTGGCGAACGCGGGCTGCGCGCGCTGTGAGTTCTCGATGGCGAAGCTGACCAGGTCGGGCCGGTAGCGGTCGTCGGAGTACTCGACGGGCCTGCCGTCGAGCCCGCTGGCCCTGCGCCGCTCCCGCAGCAGTGGCGCGCCGACGTCGATGCCGAGCAGCTCGCTGTCGGTGGCGTCCGCGGCGACCGCGTCCATGAGGTGGCGGGCGTTGCTCATGTCGACGCCGTGCTCGCCGAGGTAGGCGTAGATGGAGCCGGAGTCGCAGTCGTAGTCGAACAGCAGGCGCCCGACGGGTTCGACGAACGTCGTGCGTTCGATCATCGTCGGCGTCTCGTCGATCAGCCGCAGGCGCAGCACCTGCACCACCGGGTCGCCCTCGCCGAGGTCGAGCTCGTCGGCGAGCTCGACCGTCGCCGGCCTGCGCGCGACCTCCAGCGTCCGCTGCCCCGGCGTGCGGCCGAGCCCGTGGACCCAGCGCGAGAACGACAGAAAAGTCTCGAACGGCTGGCTCAGCGCCTGCCTGCGCACCACCGGTGGCTTGCCCCTCCCGCCGCCGATCATGCCCTCGGCTCGCAGCGCCGTGAGCGCCTGCCGGATCGGCCCGCGCGAGGCGTTCCACTGCGCGCACAACTGCGATTCGGAGGGCACTGCGGCTCCCACTGGGAGCTCACCGGAGGAGATGCGGCGACGCAGGTCGGCGGCGATCTGCTCGTGCAGGGGAACATCCACGAGACTTGACTATACAGCTAACGTCAACCGTTAAGCCTAGATGAACAGCCACAGACGTTCTCCCTGCTCGTATTGACGGACGATGGCGGCTTGTTCGAGCGTTCTTGTCATGACAAGTTCTGCTCGCTTGCTCGGCTCCGCCGACGTCGTCGTGATCGGGGCCGGGATCGTCGGCCTCGCGCACGCCTACGCGGCCTCGGAACGCGGGCTCTCGGTGGTGGTGCTCGAGCGCGACGAGCGGGCGACCGGCGCGTCGGTGCGCAACTTCGGGCACGGCTGCGTCACCGCGCAGGACGGCCCCGCGCTCGGCTACGCGCTCTCCGCCCGCGAGCACTGGCTGCGCCTGGCCAAGGACGCCGGGTTCTGGCTCTGCGAGAGCGGCACGGTGGTGGTCGCCCGCGCCGACGACGAGTACGCGGTGCTGAACGAGTTCGCCGGGCTGCGGGGCGGGCAGGTGAAGCTGCTCGACCCGGCGGGCGTGGCGAGCCGGGTGCCGGTCGGCGACGGAGTGGTCGGGGGCGCCGTCCTGCCGCTTGACCTCCGCGTCGACCCGCGCGAGGCCGTGCACGCGATCGCGAGGCTGCTCGCCGAGCGGGGCGTGCGCTTCCACTGGGGCACCACGGCCCACGTCATCGAGCCAGGAGAGGTCGCCACGAGCAGGGGTCGCGTACGGGCCGGGCACGTCGTGGTCGCCGTCGGGCACGACGTCGACCGGCACTTCCCGGAGCTGACCGAGCGCAGCGAGGTCCAGCGCTGCTCGCTGCGGATGCTGCGGGTGGCCGACCCGCACGGCCGCGAGATCGAGCACGCGGTGCTCACGGGGCTCTCGCTGCTTCGCTACTCCGGGTTCGAGGCGTGCCCGAGCCTCGCCGCCGTCCGCGCGCGCTTCGAGGCCGAGCACCCCGACCTGCTCGCCATCGGCATGAACCTCATGCTCACGCAGCTACCCGGCGGTGACCTGACCATCGGCGACACCCACAGCTACCAGCGGACCGTCGACCCCTACCGGCGCGAGGAACTCGACGATCGCGTGCTCGCCGAGACGGCGCGCCTGCTCGGCGTCGGCGCCCTGACCGTGCGCGAGCGCTGGCGCGGCGTTTACGCCTCGGCGCCCGAACCCTTCCTCGTCGATAGCCCGGCCGAGGGTGTGCGCGTCGTCGCGGTCACCTCCGGCATCGGCATGACCACGGCACTCGGCCTCGCGCCCACGGTGCTGGACGACCTCGTTTCCTGATCCCCAAGGAGAATTCCCATGTCCTCCCGTTCCCGCTTCGTCGCGCTCGGCGCGGCGGCCCTGCTCACCCTGTCGCTCACGGCCTGCGGTTCGGACTCCGAGTCCGCCGACGCCGCGACGTGCCCCGGCGGCACGATCCGGTTCGGCGTCGAGCCCTACGAGGACCCGGCCAAGCTCACCCCCGCATACCAGGTGCTGGCGCGAGCGTTGCAGACCACTTTGGACTGCCCGGTGGAGCTGAAGGTGGTCGACGACTACTCCGCCGAGGTGCTGGCGATGCGCAACGACCAGCTGGAGATCGCGCAGTTCGGTCCGCTCGGGTACGTCTTCGCGAGCCAGCAGGCCGGCGCCGAGCCGATGGTGTCCTTCGCCGACGCGAACGGGAAGCTCACCACCTACACCGCGGGCATCTGGGTACCGAAGGACTCGCCGATCAGGACCGTCGCCGACCTGCGCGGCCGCTCCCTCGCGCTCGGCGGTGTCGGCTCCACCTCGGGTGACGCGCTGCCGCGCTACGCCCTGCGCGAAGCGGGCCTGAAGGACTCCGACGTCAAGATCGACTACGCCGGCGGGCATCCCGAGGCGCTGCTCGCGCTCACCAACGGCAAGGTGGAGGCGGCGCAGATCAACAGCCAGCAGCTGGCGACCGCCAAGGCGGAGGGCTCGTTCGACGAGTCGGAGTTCCGGCAGGTCTGGAGGTCCGAGCCGATCCCGAACGACCCGATCACCGTGCGCGGCAACCTCGACCCGGCGTTCAAGGAGCGGGTGCGCAAGGCGCTGCTGGAGCTGAGCCCTGCCGACGTCGCGAAGGTCGGCGCGTTTCTCGACGTCGACCCGCCCGGTCCGCTCGCGCGGGTCGACGAGCAGACCTACCAGCCGCTGTTCGAGCTGGCCTCCACGCTCGGCCTGTCCGAAGGGGACGTCTGAGCCATGGCGGCGCTGGAGATCAGAAGCCTCACGAAGTCGTTCGCGGGACGGCCCGTGCTCACCGGTTTCGACCTCGATGTGCGAGCGGGCGAATTCGTGGCGGTGCTCGGCGCGAACGGGTCTGGCAAGTCCACGGCGCTGCGCTGCGTGGTCGGCCTGGAGACACCGGACGCGGGCGAGATCCACACGGACGGCAGACCCGCCATGGTGTTCCAGAGGATCCACCTGGTCGGCAGGCGCACCGCACTCGACAACGTATGCGCGGGCGCGCTGGGCAGGCTGCCGCTGCACAGGTCTGCGTCGCCGCTGTTGTTCCCGCGCGAGCTGCGGGAGGAGGCGATGCGCTGCCTCGACCGCGTCGGCCTCGCCGACCGCGCCGGTGAGCGGGCGGCGCGCCTTTCCGGCGGGCAGCAGCAGCGCGTCGCGATCGCCAGAGCGCTGTGCCAGCGGCCCCGGGTGCTGCTGGCCGACGAGCCCGTGTCCGCATTGGACCCGAGCGCGGCCGACCAGGTGATCACGCTGCTCGCCGACCTCGCGAACGAGGGCCTTGCCGTGGCGGCGGTGCTGCACCAGCCGCAGCTCGCGCGCTCGGCCGACCGGATCGTCGGTTTGCTCGGCGGGCGCGTGGCGGTCGACGGGCCGCCCGAGATCGTGTCCGGTTCGGACGTCGACGCGCTCTACCTCCCGGAGAGGGCGGCCGCATGACAGTAACGACCCCCGCTCCGCCTCGGCGGCGCTGGCCGTCGCCGCTCGCGCTCGGGATCGTGGCCGCCGTGGTCGCCCTGCACGTGTTCGCGTGGAACGCCACGGGCTTCTCCCCGGCCGCGCTCGTGCAGGGCGCCGACGGCATCGTGGGCTTCTTCGCCGAGGCGCTGCCGCCGGACCTCACGTGGGACACGGTGCTGCGGCCGAGCCTGGAGGCCGCGCTGGTCACGCTCGGGATCGGGCTGCTGGGCACGACGTTCTCGGTGCCATTCGCGCTGGTGCTCGCGCTGCTCGCCGCGCGCGCGACCACGAGCGGCCCGGCCGCGTACCAGGTGGCGCGCTCCGTGCTGTCGTTCCTGCGGTCGGTGCCGGACGTGGTGTTCGCGTTGATCTTCGTGACGGCCGTTGGCCTCGGGCCGTTCGCCGGGGTGCTCGCCCTCGTGTTCCACAACACCGGCGTGCTGGGCAAGCTGTGGGCCGAGGCCATGGAGGAGACCGACCTCGGCCCGCGCGACGCGTTGCGGGTGCACGGCGCGAGCCGCGTGCAGGTCGCCGCGCACGCCGTGTTGCCGACGGCGTTGCCGCAGCTGGTCGGGCTGCTGCTCTACCGCTTCGACGTGAACGTGCGCTCGTCGCTCGTGCTGGGCCTCGTCGGCGCGGGCGGCATCGGCTTCCTGATCAACCAGTCGATCAAGCTGTTCCGCTTCGACGAGATGGTGACCCACATCCTGGTGGTGCTCGTCCTCGTGATCGTGGTGGACCAGCTCTCAGCCCTGATCCGCCGCCGCATCGGAGCCTGACCGACGCTCCCCAAGGCCACCTTTGTTGCGTTGAGCGCACCAAAGGTGGCCTTGGGTGCAGTTGGTCACTCCGCGTGGGCGGCGTGGACCAGGCGGGCGTAGGGGCCTTCGGCGGCGAGCAGTTCGGCATGGCTGCCGAGCTCGGTGACGCGGCCGTCCTCCACCACGGCCACCCGGTCGGCAGCGGCGGCCGTGTGGAGGCGGTGGGCGATCGCGATCACGGTCCGCCCCGCCAGCACGTTCGCGAGTGTCCGCTCCAGCTCCCTGGCCGACGACGTGTCCAGCAGCGACGTCGCCTCGTCGAGCACCAGTGTGTGCGGGTCGGCCAGCACCACGCGCGCCAGCGCGAGCTGCTGCGCCATCCCAGGGGGCACCGCGTGCGCTCCCGTGCCGAGCTTCGTGTCCAGCCCGTCCGGCAACGCCGCCGCCCACTCCCGCGCACCAACCGAGGCGAGCGCGTCGAGCAGCTCCTCGTCGGCCCACCCGTCGCCCGGCCGCCACCCCCCATCGAGGCGCTTCGCGCCGCTGTGCCTTCCGCCGTCGCCGGGCAGCGCCAGGTTCTCCCGCAGGGTCCCGCTGAACACGTGCTGCTCCTGCGTCAGCAACAGCACCTCGCCGCGCAGCACGTCGTCCGGCAGGGTCGACACCTCGACGCCGCCGATCGTCACCGAGCCGGCCGTCGGCGCCGCGACACCGGCGAGAAGCCTGCCCAGCGTCGACTTGCCCGCGCCGGAAGGGCCCACCACCGCGAGCCGTTGTCCACGCGGGATGCGCAGGTCGATGCCGTGCAGCACCTCGCGACCCGTCCCGTAGGCGAACCGCACGCCGCGCAGCTCGATGTCCCTGCCGCGCGGCGGCGTCCCCTGCTTCGGCTCCGGCCGCGTACGCACGCCGAGCACCCGCCGCAGCGCGGTGCCCGCGACGGCGAAGTCCTCGACCCACCAAAGCAGCTCGTCCAAAGGGGACGCCAGCGCCTGCACGTAGAGCACCATCGTGGTGATCGTGCCCAGCGCGACCAGGTCCTGCGAGTACGCCCAGCCGCCCAGCAGCAGCATCGCCGCGACGGGCAGCGCGTGCGACAGCTCAAGGAACGGCACCCACCGCAGTTGGAGCCTTCGCAGCTCGCGCTCACCGCTCAGCGCGCCCTGCAGCGCCCGCTCTCCGAGCCGGACCCTGCGCCCGATCAGCCCGAGCGCCTCGGCCGTGCGCGCGCCCTCGACGGACTCGTGCGTGCCCGACTGCACAACTGACCACGCCTCCAGCATCCGTTCGATCGCCTTCGGTGAGCGGCGCCAGTACCACCGCGTCGGGAAGAACAGCACGGGCACCGACACCAGCAGGCCAAGCGCCAGCAGCGGCGAGGTGACGATCATCGCCGTCACCGTGAGCACCACGGTGATCGCCGCGATCGTGATCTCGGGGATCGCATTGCGGGTGGCGTTGTCGATGCGCTCGATATCCGAGGTGGCCCGGCTCAGCAGGTCGCCAGTGCCGGCGGCCTCGACGGTGCCGAGCGGCAGGCGCAGCGACGCGGCGACGAACTCCTCCCGCGTCGAGGCCAGCACCCGCTCGCCCAGCACCCCGGTGCGCACACGCGCCGCCCGCTTGAGCACGGCCTGCACCAGCAGCACCGCCAGGAACGCGAGCGCCAGCAGGTCGATACCGATCGTGTCCGAGCCGCGCGCGACCTCGTCCACGAGGTAGCCGAGCAGCTGCGGCCCCGTGAGCCCGGCCATCGTGGCCAGGCCGAACAGGCCGATCGCCCACAGGAAGTCGGCCCTGTTCTCGCGGAACGTCGTCCGCGCCCAGCTCCTCGCGTCCGCCCTCGACGCGAGGGGAAGCCTCAGCTGCACCTCGTCACCACCTCGTCCGCGACCGCGGCCCAGAGCGGGCTCTGGCTGAACACCACGGTCGTCCTGCCCCGCCGCAGCGTCGCGACGCGCTCGCTGATCCGCGCCTCGGTGTGCGCGTCGACGGCCGACGTCGGCTCGTCGAGGATCAGCACGTCGGCGTCGGTCGCGAGCGCCCGCGCGAGGCTGAGCCGCTGCCGCTGCCCTCCGGAGACCTCCCGGCCCCGCTCGCCGATGCGTTCCGCGAGGCCGTCCGGCAGCGCGGCCACGATGTCGTCCGCGTCCGCCGCCCACAGCGCCGTCTCGACGGAGACGGCGCTCGGGGTGTCCGGGGCGACCTCGTCGGCGAGTACGCCGGAGAACCACAGGTCCTGGTTGTGCGCGTACACCACGCGCCCGCGCAGCTCGGCCAGCGCGACGCGCTCGACGGGCACGCCGGACAGCAGCACGGGCTGCCGGGCGTCGGTGAACCGCGCCAGCCGCGCCGCGAGGCCCTCGGCCTCCGCTCCGACGTCGACAACGGTGAGCTTGCCCGCGACCGCCGTGAACCCGCTCTCGGCGTCGTGCGGTTCGAGCGGGCCCTCCGGCAACCGCAGCGGCGCCGACGGCTCGGCCAGCAGCGGGCGCAGGCTCAGGATCCGGCACGCCTTGCGCGCGGAGACGTAGGCCGAGGCCCATACGCCCGTGCTCTCGGTGGTGGTGCTGACCGGGATCACCAGGAACGCCGAGGCCCCGTAGAACGCCACGAGCTCGCCGACGCTGATCGTTCCCGCGACGGCCAGCCGAGCGCCGAGCCAGGTGATCACCACGGTGACCAGCCCGGGCAGCAGGACCTCCGCCCCGGTGAGCCACGACTCGCTGCGCGCCACGTCGACGCCCGCCCTGCGCACGCGCTGGCTCGCCGCGCGGAAGCGGCCGAGGAACTGCCGCTCGCCGCCGATGCCACGCAGGATCCGCAGGCCGGAGACGATGTCGGAGCCGAGCGCGTTGACCGCCGACAGCTCCTCGCGCTGCGTTTCGAGCTTGCGCTGCAACGGCGCGATCAACGGCCCGATCCCCGCCACCGCCAGCGGCACGCCGACGAGCGCGACACCGCCGAGCAGCGGCGAGTACGTCAGCAGCACGATGCCGACCGTGAGGAACGCCACGATCGAGCCGACGACGCGGCCGACGACCTCGAAGCCGTAACCGATCTTGTCGATGTCGGCGGACGTGATGGCCAGCACCTCACCAGAGCTCGCCTGCTCGCGCAGCGAGGAGCCGAGCCGGGTCGCGTGCGTGGACACCAGCCGCTGTGTCGCCGAGGCGCCGTGCATCCACATTCCGGCGCCGAGGAAGTCCAGCGTGCCGCCGAAGACGGCCTGTGCCACGCCGATGCCGACCACGAGCACCGCGAGCCAGACCAGTGTGGCGGTGTCACCGCCCGCGATGCCGTCGTCGATCGCCGCTCCGACCGCGAGCGGCAGCAGCGCGCCGGGCACCAGCCACAGCGCACCGAACACCATGGCCCCGACGGCCAGCCACGGGCGGCTGCGCAGCATCGCGCGCAGCAGCCTGCCCGGCGTCAACCGCGAGGGGAGCCGGATGGGCGGTGCCGGATACGGCGTTTCGGACACGTCGCTCAACGTTACGAACGACCTGCGGCGATGGCGACCGAATTTCGCCACGCAGTTTCGCCACGCACGCCCACCACCACCACCACCCAGACGGAGGCGCTTCGCGCCGCGGTTACGCCCACCCGTCTCCCACCACCACCCAGACGGAGGCGCTCCGCGCCGCGGTTACTCTTGACGTCGTGGCCTCACCAAACGTCGACACGCCCGTCATCGACACCACCGCCCGCGCCGTCGAGACCCCGGACCTTCCGCAGCCGTACGTCGAACTCGGCCTCGCCGACGACGAGTACGCGCGGATCAAGGAGATCCTCGGTCGCAGGCCCACCGAGGCCGAGCTGGCCATGTACTCGGTGATGTGGAGCGAGCACTGCTCGTACAAGTCGTCGAAGAAGCACCTGTCCTACTTCGGCAAGACCACCACGCCCGAGATGCGCGAGAAGATGCTCGCCGGCATCGGCGAGAACGCCGGTGTGGTCGACGTCGGCGACGGCTGGGCGGTCACGTTCAAGGTCGAGAGCCACAACCACCCGTCCTATGTGGAGCCCTACCAGGGCGCGGCGACGGGCGTCGGCGGCATCGTGCGCGACATCCTCGCGATGGGCGCGCGCCCGCTCGCGGTCGCGGACCCACTGCGTTTCGGCCCCGCCGACGCGCCCGACACCCGCCGCGTGCTGCCGGGCGTCGTGGCCGGGATCGCCGGGTACGGCAACTGCCTCGGCCTGCCGAACATCGGCGGCGAGGTGGTGTTCGACGAGAGCTACGCGGGCAACCCGCTGGTGAACGCGCTGTGCGTCGGCGCGATGCGGGTCGAGGACCTGCACCTGGCGCACGCCTCCGGCAAGGGCAACAAGATCATCCTGTTCGGCGCGCGCACCGGGCTCGACGGCATCGGCGGCGTGTCCGTGCTGGCGAGCGACACGTTCTCCGGTGACGAGACGGCCGGGGGTCGCAAGAAGCTGCCGAGCGTGCAGGTGGGTGACCCGTTCACCGAGAAGGTGCTCATCGAGTGCTGCCTCGAGCTGTTCGCGAAGAAGCTCGTCGTCGGCATCCAGGACCTCGGCGGCGCCGGGCTGTCCTGCGCCACGTCCGAGCTCGCCGCCGCCGGTGACGGCGGCATGTACATCGACCTCGACCGCGTTCCGCTGCGGGCCAAGAACATGACCCCCGCCGAGATCCTCTCCAGCGAGTCGCAGGAGCGGATGTGCGCGGTGGTCGCTCCGTCCGATGTGGACGCCTTCATGGCGGTGTGCGAGAAGTGGGACGTGATCGCCACGGAGATCGGCGAGGTCACCGACGGCGACCACCTCGTCATCACGTGGCGTGGCGAGACCGTGGTCGACGTGCCGCCGCGCACCGTCGCCCACCAGGGCCCGGTGTACGACCGACCGTACGCGCGCCCCGCCGGGCAGGACACCGTGCAGGCGAACACCACCGACTCGCTCGCGCGTCCGTCCACTCCGGACGAGCTGCGCGACACGCTGCTGAAGCTCGTCTCCTCGCCGAACTTGGCCTCGAAGGAATGGGTCACCCAGCAGTACGACCGGTACGTGCGTGGCAACACCGTGCTCGCGCAGCCCTCCGACTCCGGCGTGATCCGGATCGACGAGTCGACCGGACGCGGCGTCGCCGTCGCGACCGACTGCAACAGCCGCTTCGTCTACCTCGACCCGTACGCGGGCACGCAGCTCGCGCTCGCCGAGGCGTACCGCAACGTCGCCACGAGCGGTGCCATGCCGGTGGCGGTCACCAACTGCCTCAACTTCGGCTCCCCCCGCGATCCCGGTGTGATGTGGCAGTTCGAGCGCGCCGTGCACGGCCTCGCCGACGGCTGCGCGCAGCTCGGTGTGCCGGTGACCGGCGGCAACGTGAGCTTCTACAACCAGACCGGTGACACGGCGATCCTGCCGACGCCGGTGGTCGGCGTCCTCGGCGTGATCGACGACGTGACGCGGCGCATCCCCACCGGCATCGGCAACGAGGCGGGCGAGACGCTCCTGCTGCTCGGCGACACCCACGACGAGTTCGGCGGTTCCGCGTGGGCACACGTCATCCACGGGCACCTCGGCGGGCTGCCGCCGAAGGTCGACCTCGAGCGGGAGCGGTTGCTGGCCGAGATCCTGGTCGCGGGCTCTCGCGACGGCATGATCTCCGCGGCGCACGACCTCTCCGACGGCGGGCTCGCGCAGGCGCTCGTCGAGATGGTCCTCATCGGACAGTGCGGCGCCAGGGCGATCCTGGCCGACGACCAGGACCCGTTCGTGCAGCTGTTCTCCGAGTCGGCGGGCCGCGTGCTGGTGGCCGTGCCGCGCAGCGAGGAGCTGCGGTTCACGGAGATGTGCGACGCGCGCGGGCTGCCGTGGCGCCGGGCCGGTGTCGTGGACCCCGAGGCGGGTGCGCTGGAGATCCAGGACGTCGCGACGTTCGGCCTCGACGAGCTGAGCACCGCCTGGGAAGGCACGCTGCCCGCCCTGTTCGACTAGCCCACTGGGCGCAGCTTCGTGGTGTCGTCGCGCTGCTCCTCGGCGACCCAGCCCTCCGGCGGCTCGACGTCGTCGTGGAACGTGGTGCCGCGCAGCGTGAACGCGTCGCCGAACGTGGCGTCGCGGAACCGCGCCTCGCCTCGGAAGGCGGCGTCCTTGAAGTTCGCCTCGCCGTCGAACACGGTGCCGGTGAAGTCGGCCAGCGAGTTGAAGGTCGTGCCGCTGAACCACGCCCGGTCGCGGAACGTCGTGCCCGCGCAGCGGAAGCGGCCGGAGAGCCTGCCGGTGCCCGTGGCCGCGGCGGTGAACCACACGGGCCCGGTGAACACGCAGTCGCTGAGGTTCGTGCTGCTGTGCAGGTACGTGTAGCGCAGGATCACGCTGCCCATGCGGCGGCCGGAGAGGTCGAGGTACTCCAGCGCGGCACCGGTGAGGTCGAGGTCGTAGCTGGGGCGCTCGGTGTCGTCGCGCACCGGCAGGAGGTCGTGGATCAGCCGTTGCGCGGTGAGCCGGACCTGCAGCTCGCGCTCGGCCTCGGGATCCTCGGGGTTCGGAGTCTTGCCGAAGCGTGGGTGCGTGAACGGCCTGCGCAGGTAGGCGCACAGCACGTCGAGCACCGTCTGCGTGTAGCCTGCCCGGCTGCGCGCGAGCCCCGCGAGCGCGTGCATCGCACCCACCCTGACTTGGTCGGCCTCGTTGCCGAGCAGCTCGACGGAGCGGGCGAAGCGCTCGTCGGAGATGCGGTTGGTCTCCAGGTCGTGACGGCGTCGTTCGATGTCCTGGCGTGCCTCCTCGACGCGGCGGCGCCGGTCGTTGAGCCACAGCGCATAGAGCGCCACCACCGACGCACCGGCCAGCCCGCCGGTGCGGAGCGCGTCGCTGCGGGACGTCCTGCTGTCGGTGAGCAGCCACAGGCTGATGCCGAGCAGCAGCGCGACCGCGATCGCGATGGTGCCGAACAAGGGAGACCGGAACGCCGAGCGCAGCCGTTTCATGGCAAGGAATCTAGGCGATCAAGCTCCTCGCCGTGGGCACGATGGGCCAACAGCAACGCACCGGCGCTCACCGCGGCGAGCAGCGCCGAGCCCACGAACACCGGGGTGTAGCCGAAGCCGGCGACCGCGACCCCGGCCAGCGCGGGTCCCGCCGCCCGCGCACCGACGACGAAGGCGGCCAGCACGCCGTTGATCCGGGCGTACTCTCCTGGCCCGTAGTAGTCGGCGACGAGCGTGCCGCGCAACAGCTCGGCCAGCCCGTAACCGAGCCCGAAGAGCACCACGAACACGATGATCGACACGGTCGCCGCGGTTCCGTGCCCGGAGGTGGTCAGCGGCAGCGCGATGGCGACGCCCTGCGCGGCGAAGAGCGCCGCTCCCGCCCTGTGCTCGGGAACCCAGCGCCGTAGCGCGGTCACCAGCACCCGGCCGGTCACCTGGAACAGCCCCACGCCACCGGCCGCGAGCGTCGCGAGTCCCAGCGGGTAGCCGCGCTCGGTCAGGTAGGCGACCAGCACCACTGTCACGGCCAGCTTCGCCGCGGTGCCGCACACGAAGCACACGGTCAGCCTGCGGAACGACGCGCTGCGCAGCACCGCTTGCCGGGGCGGTGCCGGCGCGGCCTCCCTCGGCGGCGGCGGTTCGTCGGAGCCGTCGGGGTGCAGGCCGAGGTCGGCGGGATGCCTGCGCAGCAGGAGGCCGTGGACCGGCAGCGTCACCACGGCGGTGATCACCGCGAGCGCCAGCAGGGCGTCGCGCCAGCCGAGCCACGAGACGAGCACGCCCGTGAGCGGAACGAACACGGCGCTGGCGAGCCCGCCGAAGATCGTGAGCACCAGCACCGCGCGGGCACGATCTCGCGCGAACCACACCGCCGTCACCGCGAACGCGGGTTCGTACAGGGTCGTCGCCATCGCGAATCCGCCGAGCACGAAGACGACGAAGAACATCGGCAGAGAGTCCACCTGCGACCAGCCGAGGAGCATGAGCACCGCGCCCGCGCTGCCCACGGTCATCACGCCCCTCGGCCCCCGCGTCTGCAGCACCCGCCCCACCGGCATCGCGAGCAGGCCCGACACCACCACGCCCGTCGCGTAGACCGCGTTGAGCCAGCCCACCGACCAGCCCAGCTCCTCGCGCATCGGAACCACGAACACCGAGAACGCGTACACGAGCACGCCCCACGACACCAGCTCGGTGGCACTCAGCCCACCGACCTGGACCCACCCGTAGAACGGCCTGCGCCCGCCACGACGCCCGCGCTCCGCCTTGTCAGACACCGCGCCGATCCCCGCTCGCGACGGAAAGATCCATCAGAGGGGGCCAAGGCTTCGTTGCAGCAGCACGGTGTCCAGCCACTTCCCGTGCTTGTGGCCGACGCGCCGCAGCCTGCCCGCCTCGGTGAAGCCGCGTTTGCCGTGCAGGGCGAGCGATGCCTCCTCGCCAGAGTCGGCGACCACGGCGATGACCTCGCGGATGTCCGCCGCCGCGCAGCGGGCCAGCAGCTCGTCCAGCAGTGCGCCGCCGATGCCGCGGCCGTGGGCCCACGGCGCGAGATAGATCGAGTCCTCCACGGTCTGCCGGTAGGCGGGCCGGGTCTTCCACGGCGTGCAGTACGCGTACCCGGCGACCGCGCCCTCGTGCTCGGCGACCAGGAACGGCAGGCCCGCGGTGGTGACCGAGGTGAAGCGCCGCTGCCACTCCTCGGCGTCCGGCGCCTCGAGCTCGAAGGTGGCGACGCTGCCGGTGACGTAGTGGGCGTAGATCTCGGCGATCGCGGCCAGATCGGTTGTGACCGCGTCCCGGACCACCCTGGATTGCACTATAGAAGAATTGGTCACTACTATAGTGTAGGTGGATTTGGGCGCACTTGGCCAGCGCATTCAAGGGCTTCGCCGCGAGCGGAGCATGACGCTGCAGGAACTCGCCGAGCACTCCGGTGTCAGCGTCAGCATGCTGTCCGCGGTCGAGCGGGGTGACAAGGCGCCCACCGTGGTGGTGCTCGACCGCATCGCGGGCGGGCTCGGCGTGCGGCTCTCGGTGCTCGTCTCCGAACCCGAGGCCGAGCGCGTGATCGTGCGCAGGGTCGCCGAGCAGGACGTGGTCGACGAGCCGGGCGGATGGCAGCGCACCATCCTCACCCCGGTGGTGCCCGGTGTGAACTTCGAGTGGATCCGATCCACGCTGCCGCCGGGCTGCACACCCGGGAGCTACCCGGCCTACGCGCCGGGCTCGCACGAGTTCATCTTCGTGGAGTCGGGCTCCGTCGAACTGACGATCGACGGCGAGCGCACGGTCGCACTCAGCGAGGGCGACTCGATCTACCTGGCCGCCGACGTGACACTCGAGTACGCGAATCGCTCCGCCGAACCGTGCACCTACTACGTCGCCGCCCTGATCATGCGCCCGCGTGACGCCGGCACCCGCTTCACGACGTGAAAGAGGCCGGTCCCCGCGCGGGGACCGGCCTCTTCGGAGCCGTTCGTCAGAGGAAGATCAGGCTGACGCACCAGCCGGTGCCGTCGAAGTTGTCTGCGTTGATCGAGCCGTCGATCGTCTCCCCGTCGATCGTGCCGGTGAGCTTGGACTCGACGTAGTACTGCGACCCCTCGGCCGGGCCCGCGCTCAGGTTGGTGTCGCCCTGGGTGGCCCTCTCGATGTCGTACTCGTTGAGGCTCATCGAGTCGGCGCACATCACGGCCTCGGCGCCGGCCTTGTCACCGTTGTTGAGCGCGTCGACGAACTCGCCGATCACGGGGTCGGCGTCGGCGACCGCGCTGTCCCCGCTCGCGATGCCGGTCGAGTCGGTGGAGTCAGTGGAGCCGGTGGAGTCCGACGACGAGCCGCCCTCGTCCATCGAGACGCTCGCCCAGCACCACTTGTCGCCGTTCTTGGTGAGCTCGGCGCTCGCGGGGTAGGTCGACCCGGCCGCGGTGATCGTCGCCGTCGCCGTCGCCGAGTTGCCGTTCTCGGTCACGTCGCCCAGCTTGGCGCTCTCCACCTGGCTGACGTAGCTGATGACCTCGTCGATGTCGGCCTCGGCGTCGGCGCACTTCATGCCGGAGAGCGCCGCGCTGTCCTGGTTGTTCAGGCCGTCGATGATCTGCTGCGCGAACGCGCGGGCGCCGCCGTCTTCCTGCTGGCTGTTGCCGGAGGCGTTGGTGTTGCCGCCCTCCTCGTCGTCACTCAGCAGGAAGCCCGGCGCGACGAACGCCGTGATCACGAACGCGATCACCACCACGGCCGCCGCGGAGAGCCCGACGATCAGGCCGGTCTTCTTCTTCGGCGGCTGCGGGCCGTAGCCGCCGCCACCCGGGTAGCCGTATCCCTGCTGGGGGTAGCCCTGCTGCTGGTACCCACCCTGCTGCGGGTAGCCCTGCTGCGGGAACGAGCCCGACTGCGGATAGCCGCCTTGCTGGGGGTAGCCGCCGCTCTGTGGGTAACCGCCCTGCTGCTGGTAGCCGCCCTGCCCGTACGGATCGGGCTGCTGGCCATAGGGCTGCCCGGGCTGAGGTGGATACGTCATGGGCCAAACCTTCCGTCGCTGCGGCGCCCCCAGTGGTGCGCTCCGGTTCTCGGACGCGCTGCCGGAAGGTGTGGTTCCCCCAGGTCATGCGTTCGATCAGAGCGCATTGTGCCTGGTGATCCTTCTCCGCGCACCAGGAGGCTCCCGATCCGTCGCGGGATCGGGAGCCTCACCGGTGTCACCGAGCCCCGCTCAGCCGGTCGCCAGCACCTTCAGGCGGTCGTAGGCGCCGTTGAACGAGTTCTGGTCGATCGGGCTCGACGTGTACTGCCAGAACGTGTGGAATCCCCAGCCATTGGGCAGTGTTCCGACCGACGAGGCGTACCGCGCCACCCAGAGCGGAACGGTGTCGCCGAAGCTCTGCGCGGTCCCGACGCACTGGTTCCACCAGCTCGTGGACGTGTAGATCACGGGCCAGCGCCCGGTGCGGGCGTGGTAGGTGTCGTGGAAGTCGCGGATCCACGCCGCCATGGCCGACTGGCTCTTGCCGTAGCACGTGGAGCCGTAGGGGTTGTACTCCATGTCCAGCGCGCCGGGCAGGGTCTTGCCGTCGGCCGACCAGCCGCCGCCGTTGTCCACGAAGTAGTTGGCCTGTGCCGCGCCGGAGGAACGGTCCGGCAGCGCGAAGTGGTACGCGCCGCGGATCATGCCGACGTTGTACGAGCCGTTGTACTGCTGCGCGAAGTAGGGGTTCTTGTAGCCCGTCCCCTCGGTCGCCTTCACGAAGGCGAACCGCTTGCCCTGCCCCCACCAGTAGTTCCAGTCGACGTTCTGCTGGTGCCCGCTGACGTCGATGCCGGGCACCGTCGCCTGCGCCTCCGCGCCGTCGGAGTTGAGGCCCTGCGGCCGCAGGGCCGCCCGCTTGCTCGCCTCCGTCGACCGATCTCCTTCCGCCTTGGCGATCTGGGAGCCCATCGGGTGGTCGTACTTCTCGACGTACTCCGCGACCGGCATTCCGTCGATCCGGCTGGGCACGGCGTCGCTCTTGGACGGAGCGGCGCCGGCCGGGGTCAGCGCGCCGAGCAGGAGCGCGCCGGCCGAACCGACGGCGGCGGCGGTGACGGCCCGCCGCCAGATTCTTCGTGCAGTGGACATGAGAAGCATCCCTTCACGATTAACAATTGCCCTCGCTGCCGGACGGCTCACTGCAGGTAGCCGCCCGGGCGTTGATTGTTATCGCAGGATGCCTGCTTTGTCACTAGTTGGCATGAAATACCCGCTACAAGTGGGTGATTTACGGGTGAAATTGCGGGCCCTGGGTGATGTTGAATGCCCCGTTCGCTGCCTTGCGGTGGGTCACCCGGTGGCCAGCGCCGTGAGCTGTCCGGGCCCGCCGTTGAAGAAGTTCTGGTCGCCCGGCAGCTTGCCCGAGTCGGAGAACTGCCAGATGCTCTGGAAGTCCCAGCCCGCGGGCAGCTCGCCGATCTGGGGCGCGTAGCGGGCGAGCCACAGCGGGTTGGTCCTGCCGAACGCGGGGCTGTTGCCCGTGCACTTCTTCCACCAGCTCGTCGACGTGTAGATCACCGGCGTGCGGCCGGTGCGGGCCTTGTAGGCGTTGGAGAAGTCCCTGATCCAGGCGACGATCACCTTGGGCGAGCGGTTGTAGCACGCCTCGCCGTAGGGGTTGTATTCCATGTCGAGCGCGCCGGGCAGCGTCCGGCCGTCCCTGGTCCAGCCGCCGCCGTGGTCGACGAAGTAGTGCGCCTGCTTCGCTCCCGTTGAGATGTCCGGCCTGGCGAAATGGTATGCACCACGAATCATGCCCGCCGCGTAGGAGCCGTTGTACTGCTGCTTGAAGTGGTCGCTCGTGAACCCGGTGCCCTCGGTGGCCTTGACGTAGACGAACTTGGCCCCGGCCTTGGTCGCCGCGGGCCAGTCGACGTCGCCCTGCCAACCGCTCACGTCGTGGCCCAGCACATTGGTCCCCGACGTGTAGGCGTCGGGGGAAGGGGCGCCGTGCACTCCCTCGTGCTTCGCGATCTGCGAGCCGGCGTGGCGCTGCTCGGCGCCGCGGTAGTCGGCCTTCTCCTCCGCGGGGACGGCAGGGCTCCCGAAAGTCAACGTGCTCGCCGCGAGCACCGCGACGACCGAACCCGCCAGCGTATTGCGGCACCTGTGAGTACTGCGACGCTTCACACCGACACCCCGCCCCTTCGTGCGACTCCCCGTTCAGGCGTCACCTTGCCCTGACAAGGCGGTGTGCGCGAACCGGTGTCACCCGCCAGAGTGGGACTCAGCGCTCCTGCGAAAGTGCGTGCTCGAGGTGCTCAGCAGGCACGACGGCGGTGACGACGTCGTGCGGATTGATCACCAGTGCGTGGCCGCCGAGCAGCTCGACGATGTCCCTGCCGAGCACGGCGCGGGCGTGCGGCCATTCCGAGGGCACGAGCGACTTCGTGGTGTAGGCGGGCACCATCACACGGCCGTCGGTGTTGTGGAAACCGATCACGGTGCGCTGCACCGGTGAGATGGCGTAGACGAACAACGTCGAGTCGAGCACCAGCGGCGGCAGGTCCTCCGCGGGCCGGTGCTTGGTCCGTACGAGCTGCAGCAGCCGTTCGAGCTCGTTGGCCGGCTCCGGGTAGCCGAGCGCCTTCGGCGAGGGCCGGTACCGGTCGTTGGGGTGGAAGTCCTCGACGATCTCGCCGGACGCGTTCACCGGGTAGGCACCGACGACCGCCCAGGACGGCACGCTTCCGTTGGGGTCGAAGGCCTCGTCGATCACGTAGAGCCAGCTGTTCGGGTTGGCCCTGGCGTTGGCGCGCATCTCCCTGGTGATCTTGGGCTTCTTCTTCAGCGCGGATTCGTTGGGTACCAGCCGGTCTGCCTCATCCCGCTGCGTCATGTGCGATCCCCACGTTCCTGCCGTGCCGTGTTTCGTTCTCGGCGTTCACTCTACTGTTGATGCATGTCCAGTTCGCGTACGGTCGACCCCGCTGAGTTACGAGCCGCGCTCGCGGAGATCGCGGATTGGCTGACCCGATCCGGCGCCGAACCGGCGAGGCCGAAACTGGCCGCCGCGGTGCGGCTGAGCCTGCGCACGCTCGCCTCCGTGGCCCCGGGCCGCAGCGTCGAGGTGCGGGTGCCGCCGTTCGCGGCGGTGCAGTGCGTCGAGGGTCCCCGGCACACGCGCGGCACGCCGCCGAACGTGGTCGAGACGGACCCGCGAACCTGGCTGGAGCTCGCCACCGGGCGTCTACAGTGGAGCGACGCGCTCGCCGACGGCAGGGTCACCGCCTCCGGCACGCGCGCCGACCTGTCGCACTGGCTCCCGATCGCCCGCCTCTAGCCCGACCCCCTCTGCAGTGAAGGCCACCCTGCCTGCGTTCAACGCAGTGAAGGTGGCCTTCACTGCGTTGAACGCAGGCAGGCGCGGGCGCTAGGGCTTGCGGCCGACACCGCCCGCGATGCAGTGCTGCACCTGGTTCAGCGGCTTGAGCCGCGGACCATCCGGGTACCAGTCGGCACAGCGGATCACGCCCGGGGTCATCATCTCGAGCCCGTCGAACAGCTGCTCGATCTCGGCAAGGGTGCGGAAGGTGCCGGAGCCCATCGGGCTGTGCCGGAAGACGCCCTCCATCTTCCTTGCGACGGCGCTGTGCTCGTCCTCCGGATCGAGGAAATGGCTGATCGCGACGTAGGAGCCGGACGGCAGCGCGTCGATGTACTCCTTCATGATCTCGGCGGGCTTCTCCGCTGGACCCTCGTAGTGGTGCAGGGTGCCGAGCTGGAGGAACGCCACAGGCTCCGAGAAGTCGATGTGCTTGCGCACCGTCTCGTTGGAGAGGATCTCCTTCGGCTGGAAGATGTCGGCCGCGGCGAAGTGGGTGTTGTCGTTCTCCTCCAGCAGCGCCCTGCCGTGCGCGAGCACCACCGGGTCGTTGTCGATGTAGACGACCCTGGCGTCGGGCTTGATGCGCTGGACGACCTGGTGGATGTTCTCCGCGGTGGGCAGCCCCGACCCGCAGTCGAGGAACTGCTGGATGTCGGTCTGCAGCGCCAGGAACCGGCAGCAGCGGATCAGGAAGTTCCGGTTCTCGACGGCGAGGTCCTGCGCTTCGGGCGCGGCCTTCTGCACCCCGCGGAAGACCTCCCGGTCGATCTCGTAGTTGTCCTTGCCGCCGAGGAACGCGTCGTAGACGCGCGCGATGCTCGCCCTCGTGGGGTCGACGCCGACAGGGGCACGCTCGGACTGGGGCACTGGGCCTGCCATGGGGAACCTCACAGCGCAGGGTTGGGTGGTCGCGGGGGCTGAACGTAGAGTAGGGGCTCGTGCCCCCGCGGTAAACGGGGGTGTCTTGACTGACCGGCGGTGAGCGGTACTTTGAATGGTCGGGCGACTTCCTCCGGTACGATGGCGGGTCTTGAGCAGGGGCGGCGATGAGAGGATTGGGTCCGGGTGATGGCTGCGATTGAGGGTGCCGCCGGCGAGCAATCCGCCGGTCCTACCGCTCGTCGCATGATCCTGGGCGCCCAGCTGCGCAGGCTGCGCGAGCAGGCCGGCATCAGCAGGGCCGAAGCCGGCTACCACATCCGCGCGTCCGAATCGAAGATCTCCAGGCTCGAGCTCGGCCGGGTCGGCTTCAAGGAACGCGACGTCACCGACCTGCTGACCATGTACGGCATCGGCGACCCCGAGGAGCGCTCCAGCTTCCTCACCATGGTCAAGCAGTCCAACAGTCCCGGCTGGTGGCAGAAGTTCAACGAGTACATGCCGAAGTGGTTCGACGACTATGTCGGACTCGAGGAGGCCGCCAGCCGGATCCAGACCTACGAGCTGCAGTTCGTGCCGGGTCTGCTCCAGACAGAGGACTACGCGCGGGCGATCGTCACCCACGGCCTCCCCGAGACGGCGAACGCCGCCGCCGAGGGCAGACTCGCGTTGCGCATGCGCCGCCAGCGGCTGCTGTTCCGGCCGAACGCTCCGCGGCTGTGGGCGGTCATCGACGAGTCGGTGCTGCACCGGCCCATCGGCGGCCGCGACGTGCTGCGCAGACAGCTCGACCAGCTCCTCGAACTGACCAAGATGCCGCACATCACGCTCCAGGTCGTGCCGTACGAGCGCAGTGGTTATGCGGCCGAGGGTGCGTTCACGCTCCTGCGGTTCTCCGAGCCGGAGCTGCCGAACATCGCCTACATCGAGCACATCGCGGGCGGCCTCTATCTGGACCGCCCTGACGAGATCGAGCTCATCGGCCGGTCACTGGACCGGCTCGCGGTCGACGCCGAGACACCCGATCGGTCACGGCAGATGCTGCTCAAGGCACACGCAGCGGCGTAGTTCCCTCCCTCCGAATTCACCCGAAAGCGGGGCATCGTTCAATCGGCGAACTTGCCGATGCACGTGCATTCACACCTGCATCGGCGCGTGCTACGGTCGGTGCACAAGTGAATGCACGTGCAGATGCATCCTCCAGGTGTAAGTCGGGAAGGTGAGGATCATGGCGGAGGCGATCCGGAACGGGATCTCTTCGGAGCTGCTGACCGAGGCGGCTTGGCGAAAGAGCAAGTACAGCGGTGCCATGGGCAACTGCGTCGAGGTGGCGCCGCTGGGCAACGGGCAGGTCGCGATGCGCAACTCCCGGGACCCCCACGGCCCTGCGCTGATCTACACGCGCGCCGAGATCGAGGCGTTCCTCGCGGGAGCCAAGGACGGCGAGTTCGATGACATGGTCGCGTGAGACGACGGTCGAGGACGTCCTCGGCGAGCTGATCGAGCGGGGCTACCGGTTCGTGCACCCGCGTGATGAGCGCGGCGAGATCATCACCGTCGTCGGCGTCCGCGCGCACGGCACAGTGATCGACATCGTCCGGCTCGACGCCGAGGACGACGTCCTCGCCATGCGCATGCCCGGTGACGAGCAGAACATCCTCGCCCCCGAGACCGTTCTATGGAAGCGGTCGGGCGCCATGCACACCGTGGTCGCCGACCTGCTGTGCCTCGCGGACGACGACTTCGCGCCGCGAGCCAAGCCCGAGACCCGTGGCTGCTGGGTGCCCAGCGGCCGCGAAGGTCGCGCGAAGTGGCTCGTGGCCACCGCGTGACGCTCGCTCGTTGAGCGCTACATCACCGAGTCGGGCCGCCTCCGGCGACCTACACTGGAGGCGGCCCGTTCTCGTACGCAGGGAGCCTTTCGGTGCACACCGACCAGTCGTCCACTGGGGAAGCCACCGGCGATCAGCTCGAAACCGAACCGCGCGAGGAATGCGGCGTGTTCGGTGTCTGGGCGCCAGGTGAGGACGTCGCGAAGCTGACCTACTACGGCCTGTACGCACTGCAGCACCGCGGGCAGGAGGCCGCCGGGATCTCCGTCTCGGACGGCAACCAGATAGTCGTGTTCAAGGACCTCGGCCTGGTGAGCCAGGTCTTCGACGAGCAGGTGCTCTCCTCGCTGCAGGGGCACATCGCCGTCGGACACTGCCGCTACTCCACCACCGGCGGCGGTAGCTGGGAGAACGCCCAGCCAACGTTCCGCACCACGCCGACCGGTTCCGGGCTCGCGCTCGGGCACAACGGCAACCTCGTCAACACCCACGAGCTGCTCGAGCGCGCCCGTGAGCTCGGCGTCGTCGGCAAGAACGGCGCCACCACCGACTCCGACCTGGTGAGCGGCCTGCTCGCCGAGGCGGCCGCCGACAAGGGCATCGAGGCGGCCGCGATAGAACTGCTGCCCACGCTGCGCGGCGCCTTCTGCCTCACGTTCGCCGACGAGAACACGCTCTACGCGGCGCGCGACCCGCACGGGGTGCGCCCACTCGTGCTCGGCAGGCTCGAGCGCGGCTGGGTGGTCGCGAGCGAGACCGCGGCGCTCGACATCGTCGGCGCGTCGTTCGTCCGGGAGGTCGAGCCGGGCGAGCTGATCGCCATCGACGCCGGCGGACTGCGGTCCTCGCGCTTCGCCAACCCGGAGCCGAAGGGCTGCGTCTTCGAGTACGTCTACCTGGCAAGGCCCGACACCACGATCGCGGGCCGCAGCGTGCACGCCACCCGCGTGGAGATCGGCAGGCGGCTCGCGGAGGAGCACCCCGCGGACGCCGACCTGGTGATCCCGGTCCCCGAGTCCGGCACGCCCGCCGCGATCGGCTACGCGCAGGCCTCCGGCATCCCGTACGGCTCGGGCCTGGTGAAGAACGGCTACGTCGGCCGCACCTTCATCCAGCCGTCGCAGACGATCCGCCAGCTCGGCATCCGCCTCAAGCTGAACCCCCTGCGCGAGGTGATCCGCGGCAAGCGGCTCGTGGTCGTGGACGACTCCATCGTGCGCGGAAACACCCAGCGCGCGCTGGTGCGGATGCTGCGAGAGTCCGGCGCGCTGGAGGTCCACGTGCGCATCGCCTCGCCGCCGGTGCGCTGGCCGTGCTTCTACGGCATCGACTTCGCGTCGAGGGCCGAGCTCGTCGCCAACGGAGCCGACCTCGACGGCATCCGGCGCTCCATCGGCGCCGACTCGCTCGGCTACGTGTCGCTCGACGGGCTCGTCGCCGCGTCGGAACAGCCCAGGTCGCGACTGTGCGCCGCGTGCTTCGACGGCGAGTACCCCATCGAGCTGCCCGACGACGCGCTCATCGGCAAGCACCTCCTGGAGGGCCTCTCCGGAAACGGTGCTGCTCCTGGAACCACCGCTTCCTCCCTGACCGTCAGTCCGGCGGGGTACGGTGCCGAGGATGCCGTTCGGCGTCCCTAGGGCGCTGCCCTAGTCGTTTCGAGCTTTCAGGATCAGGGATGGAGTCCGCTTCCGTGAGCGAGTCCACGAGCGCTACGTACGCCGCCGCCGGGGTCGACATCGACGCCGGTGACCACGCCGTCGAGTTGCTCAAGCCGCACGCTGCCCGCGCCACGAGGCCCGAGGTGGTGGGCGGTGTCGGTGGGTTCGCCGGCCTGTTCTCGTTGAAGCCGGGCCGCTGGAAGGAGCCGCTGCTCGCGTCGTCCACCGACGGCGTCGGCACCAAGATCGCGGTCGCGCAGGCGCTGGACAAGCACGACACCGTCGGCATCGACCTCGTGGCGATGGTCGTCGACGACCTGGTGGTGACCGGTGCGGAGCCGCTGTTCCTGCAGGACTATATCGCGGTCGGCAAGGTCGTGCCCGAGAAGGTCGCCTCGATCGTCTCCGGCATCGCCGAGGGCTGCGTGCAGGCGGGCTGCGCGCTGCTCGGCGGGGAGACCGCCGAGCACCCGGGCATGATGGGCGAGCACGACTACGACATCTCCGCGACCGGCATCGGCGTGGTCGAGGCAGCCGACGTCCTCGGCCCCGACCTGGTCCGTCCGGGTGACGTCGTGATCGCCATGGGTTCCACGGGCCTGCACTCCAACGGCTACTCGCTCGCGCGACACGTGCTGCTCGACATCGCGCGGATGCCGCTCGGCGGGCACGTCGAGGAGTTCGGCCGCACGCTCGGAGAGGAGCTGCTGGAGCCGACCCGGATCTACGCGAAGGACTGCCTCGCACTGGCCGCGGAGGCCGACGTGCGGACGTTCGCGCACGTCACCGGCGGCGGGCTCGCGGCGAACCTGGAGCGCGTGATGCCGCGCGGGCTGACCGCGCAGCTCGATCGGGGCACGTGGACGCCGGCGCCGGTGTTCGCGCTGATCGGCCAGCGCGGCCGCATCGAGCGCGCCGAGCTGGAGCGAACCTTCAACATGGGCGTCGGCATGGTGGCCGTCGTGTCGCCCGAGGACGTCGACCGCGCGCTGGCGGTGCTCACCGCGCGGCACGTGCCCGCGTGGGTGCTCGGCGACGTGCGGCCCTCCGACGACGCCGACGGGCCTCGCGCCGTGCTGACCGGTGACCACCCCCGGTTCTGACCTTCCCGTCACCCGGCGTCTGGTGATCCCGGACGCCGAGCTGGCCGAACGGTTCTCTCGCTCCTCCGGCCCAGGTGGGCAGGGAGTGAACACCACGTCGTCGCGGGTCGAGCTGTCCTTCGACGTCGCCCGCTCGCCCGCCGTGCCGGATGATCTGCGCACCCGGCTGCTCGCCCGGCTCGACCGCAGGCTCGTCGACGGCGTGCTGACGATCGTGGCGAGCGAGCACCGCGAGCAGTTGCGCAACCGCGAGGCCGCGCGAGCACGCCTCGCGGCCGTGTTGCGGGAGGCGTCGGCGCCGCCGCCGCGCAAGCGCCGCCCGACCAAGCCGACGCGGGGCTCGCAGGAACGCAGGATCGCCGCGAAGAAACGTCGTGGTGACGTCAAGCGCGGCAGGGGCGGCCGGTACGACGAGTAGGGTGCGCGCGTGACCGAACCCCACCACCCCGACGACGGCTACCTGCGTGCGCTGATCGAGCAGACCGCCGAGGCCGTGCGCAGGGCCGAACCGCTCACCTCCGACCACGACGGCGCACCCCCGGGTGCCCGCGACGCCGTGACCGCGGCCGTCGCCGTGCGGACGCCCGAGCTCGTCGCGCTCAGCCGGGACCTGCACGCCAACCCGGAGACCGCGTTCACCGAGCACCGGTCCGCCCGCGCGGTCGCCACACTGCTGGAGCGGCACGGTCACGACGTGCGGCTCGGCGTCGGCGGGCTCGACACGGCGCTCGCCGCCACCGCCGGGGAGTCCGGTCCGCACGTCGCGGTGCTCGCCGAGTACGACGCGCTGCCCGGCATCGGTCACGCGTGCGGGCACAACATCATCTGCGCGGCAGGCGCCGGCGGATTCCTCGGCGCGGCGGCCGCGCTGCCCGAGACCGGTGGCAGGGTCTCGCTCGTCGGCACGCCTGCCGAGGAGGGCGGCGGCGGCAAGGAGACGCTCGCGCGGGCCGGGGTGTTCGACGACGTGGACGCCGTCGTGATGCTGCACCCGTTCAGCCACGACATCGCGATGCACCCGTTCCTCGGCCGCCGGCAGCTGGAGATGGTGTTCCACGGGGTGAGCGCGCACGCGTCCGCGCAGCCGTTCATGGGCCGCAACGCGCTGGATGCCGCGGTGAGCGCGTACCAGGGCGTCGCCGCGCTGCGCCAGCATCTGCCGCCCGGCGACCGCGTGCACGGGGTGTTCACCGACGGCGGCAGCAGGCCCAACGTCGTTCCCGACCGGGCCGCGGTGCTGTTCTACCTGCGCTCGATGCGGCCGGAGACGCTGCGGGACCTGGCCGGCCGGCTGGCCGCGATCGCACACGGTGCCGCGAAGATCACCGGCTGCGGGGTGGAGCTGCGCTGGGACCCGCAGCCGCCGTACCTGCCGATCCGGTTCAACCAGGCGCTCTCGCGGCGGTGGGCCGTGAACCAGCAGCAGTGCGGACGCACGCCGTTGCCGCCCGGCGTCGTCCCCGACTTCCTCACCGGCTCCACCGACCTCGGCAATCTGTCGTACCGGATGCCCGCGATCCACCCGATGATCGCGATCTCGGAGCCGATCGTCGCGCTGCACACGGTGCAGTTCGCCGAGGCCGCCGGTTCCGAGGCGGGTGAGCGCGCGGTGGCCGACGGCGCACTCGGGCTCGCGCTGACCGCCGTCGACTACCTCGCCGACGAGCACCTGCGCACCGCCGTGCACGAGGAGTTCGCCGCAGCGGGCGGACCCCTGGACGTCCCGAACTTCTTCGCCGACGCCGATCCCCGGCCGCAGTAAGGCGTGCCCCATGCAGTGAAGGCCACCATGCCTGCGCCCACCCGTCTCCCCCCCACCACCCAAACGGAGACGCTGCGCGCCGCTGTGTTGGTTCAACGCAGTGAAGGTGGCCTTCACTGCGGCCACCGTGCGGTCAGAAGATCAGCAGACGCGACCTGTGTGAAACATTCACGAACTACCCTGCCTTCCACTCGAGGAGCGACGGAAGGTGGGCGATGTCCGAAACCGAGGCACCCGCGCGGCAGCACCGGCTCGACCGGATCCTGAACTGGATCGAACGCGTCGGCAACCGGCTGCCGGAGCCGTTCATCCTGTTCGTCCTGCTGACCCTGCTGGTCGGCGTGGTCTCCACGATCATGGCCGCGGCCGGGGTCACCGTCAGCATCCCGGGCGAGGACGAGGCCACGCCGATCCAGGGCGCGTTCACGGGCGCCGGCCTGCAGTTCCTGTTCACCGGGCTGGCGACGAACTTCATCGAGTTCCCGCCGCTGCAGACGGTGGTGACGATCATGCTCGGCGTCGGCCTCGCCGAGCGGACCGGGCTGCTGTCGGCGCTGATCCGGCTCGCCTTCCGGCGGGCGCCGCGCTGGCTGCTGCCCTACGCGCTCGGGTTCGTCGGCGTCTCGGGCAGCATCATGGCCGACTCGGCGTTCATCATCATCCCGCCGCTCGCGGCGATGGTGTTCAAGGCGGCGGGCAGGCATCCGGTCGCCGGGCTCATCGGCGGGTTCGCGGCAGCGGGCGCCGGCTACTCGACGTCGATGTTCGTGACCAGCCTCGACGCGCTGTTCGCCGGCATCAGCAACTCGGTGGCCGCCACGCTGCCGGACTCGGGCACCACGGTCACCCCGATCTCGAACTACTTCTTCAACGTCGTCGCCGCCGTCACGCTGAGTCTGCTCGCCGGACTGATCATCGCCAAGGTGGTGGAGCCCGCGCTGGAACGGAGCCGCTTCCCCCGCGACGAGGTGGAGCCCGCCGCCGACACCACGCTCACCGCCGACCTCGAACCGCGCGAGCGCAGGGCGCTGCTGACGGCGGGGCTCGCCCTGCTCGTCACCACGGCGGCCGTGCTGGTGCTCGTGCTGCTGCCGTCCTCGCCCCTGCGCAACGAGAACGGCGGGTTCCTGCCGGAGTCGCCGCTGCTCGACTCGGTGACCACGCTCGTGTTCGTCGCGTTCTTCGTGCCCGGCCTCGCCTACGGCATCTCGGCCGGAGCCATCCGCCGCTCCGCCGACGTGCCGCTGCTCATGGGCAAGGCGCTCAAGGATCTCTCCGGGTTCATCGTGCTCGCGTTCGTGCTCGGCCAGTTCATCGCCCTGTTCTCGTGGACCAACATCGGCGCGTGGCTCGCGGTCACCGGCGCGAACTTCCTGGAGAGCATCGGGCTCACCGGGTACGCGGCGTTCCTCGGCTTCATCGTGCTCGCCTCGGTGCTGAACCTGTTCATCATCTCCGGCTCCAGCCTGTGGACCCTGATGGCCGCGGTGTTCGTGCCGATGTTCCTGTTGCTGGGCTTCGAACCCGGGTTCAGCCAGGCCGCGTTCCGGGTCGGCGACTCGGCGACACAGGTGATCACACCGCTCAACCCGTACATGATCGTGCTGCTGACGTTCGTTCGGAGATATGACCCGAACGCTGGACTGGGAACGGTGATCGCGAAGATGCTGCCGTTCGTGGTTCCATTTTGGACTGCGTGGGCAACCATTCTGTCGGTGTTCTACTTCGCCGATCTGCCGCTGGGGCCGGGGATGGGTATCCACGTGGAACGCTGACCGCGGGGGCGGGCGTGCGGCTGACGAGGCTCGCGCCCACCGTGGCGCCGACGGTGTTGAGCAGCACGTCGTCGGTGGACGTGACCCTGCCCGCGTCGATCAGGTACTGGAGTGCCTCGATCCCGATCGAGGCGAGCAGCGCCGCCAGCGTCACCCTGCGCACCGAGCGCCACCACCGCCAGCGCAGCGGCAGCAGGATCCCGAGCGGGAACATCATCGCGACGTTGGCGGTGACCTGCCAGAACGAGTCGTTGTCCGTGAGCGCGATCTCCAGGTCCGTTCCCGGTATGAGGTTCACCCCTCCCGGGCCGGGAATCGGCAGGAAAACGAGCGCGATCACGAGCGCGCCGAGCAGCGTGATCGCCACGTCGAGCCCGGCGGTGAACATGGCCTGTCCGCCGGACTGTCCTCGGCTTCGCCGTATTGCCAGCTGCCGCCAGGCGAGCAGAGCGAACGGCAGTGTCAGTACCGCTATGGGGACCAGTACTCCGAAACTGCGCAGCAGAAATTCCACGCGATCTGCCTCCCCCGACTTCTCGCGACTCCCAAGATCACCTTTACATCACGGGCGCGAAATCGCACGGGGAAAGCGGACGCACAATTTGGTGATTGCCTGTTCAACTACGCCAGTGGTACTGGCGCTCCGGCCTGCCCGTTCCGCCATAGCGGAGCCGCACCTCCGCGCGACCCGTCTCCACGAAATGCTCGAGATAACGGCGGGCGCTCGGCCGCGACAGTTCCGTCGCCTTCGCGCATTCGCTCGCCGACAGCCCGTCGGGGTGGTCGACGAGCGCCTGCCGCACCAGCTGCGCGGTCTGGGTGGTGAGCCCCTTCGGGAGCGCGCTCGTGCTGCGCGCGCGGGTGCCGAACACGTCGTCGACGTCCTGCTGCCCCGCGGTCGGGCGCGCGGAGAGCCGGGCGAGCTTGGCATGCAGCGAACCGACGTGGTCCAGCTGGTCTCGCAGCGCCGCGTAGGAGAACGGTTTGATGAGGTAGTGCAGCGCGCCACCGCGCATCGCGCCCCTGATGGTGTCGACGTCGCGGGCCGCCGTGATCACGATGACGTCGGTGTCCACAGTGGAGGGGTCCGCGCGCAGCTCGCGCAGCACCGTGAGGCCGTCGAGGTCGGGCAGGTAGATGTCGAGCAGTACGAGGTCGGGGGCGAGGTCGCGCACCGCGCGCAGCGCGTCGGCCCCCGTGTGGACGGCACCGACGACGGTGAAGCCCGGCGTGCGCTCGACGTAGCCACTGTGGACCTTCGCGACCATGAAGTCGTCGTCGACCACGAGCACTCGGATCATCGGGACACCTTCGCGCGCCAGCCCTCGAACGGCAAGACCGCGGTGAACACGGCGCCGCCCGCGTTGTGCACCTCCACCGAACCACCCCGCCGCCTGCACGTCTGCCGCGTCAACGCGAGCCCGAGCCCGCGCGGGCCGCCGTGCTCGGCGGCCTTGGTGGTGAAGCCGTGCGTGAAGACCTCGGTGGCGATCTCGGGCGCGACACCGGGGCCGGAGTCGCGGACCACCACCGACACCGCTGTGGCGTCGGACGTGATGCCCACCTCGACCCAGTCGTCCCCGTCCGCCCCGCGCAGCGCGTCGAGCGCGTTGTCGACGAGGTTGCCGACCACGGTCACCAGGTCGGCGGAGAGCTGCTCGTCGACCTCGCCGAGCCTGCTGTCGTCGGTGAGCCGCATGCCCACACCCTGCTCCGCCGCGAGGCTCGCCTTCGCGATCAGCAGCGCGGCCACCGCGGCGTCACCGATCCGCGCGCTGACCTGGTCGTGCCACTCGTCGTGGGCGCGGCTGACCAGGTTCACGTAGTTGCGGGCCTCGTCGTACTCGCCAAGCTCGATCAGCCCGGCGATGGTGTGCAGCCGGTTGGTGAACTCGTGGGCCTGCGCCCGCAGCGTGTCGCCAGCGCGAGAGCTGGCGGCCAGCTCCTCCCGCAGCTCGATCAGCTCGGTGCGGTCGCGCAGGGTCGCCACGGCACCCAGCTCGCGGCCGTCCCGGGAAACCGGCAGCCGGTTCATCACCAGCGCCCTGCCGGCCCGCAGCACGATCGCCTCCGTACCGCTGGCCCGGCCGGTGAGCACGTCCCGCAGGCGGTCGCCGGCGTCGAGGTCGTCGATCCGCATGCCCACGCAGTCGTCCGGGAGCGCCAGCAGTTCCCGCGCGTGGTCGTTGACCAGCGTGATCCGGTTCTGCTGGTCGAGGCCGATCACTCCCTCCTTGATGCCGTGCAGCAGTGCCTCCCGGTGCTCGACGAGTCCGGTGATCTCGCGCGGCTCCAGCCCCAGCGTCTGCCTCTTGACCCGCCAGGCGAGGAACAGCGACCCGGCGATGCCGAGCACGGTCGCGATGCCGAGCAGCACGAGCGCGTCGCTCGGCCGGTTGGCGATGCCCTCGAAGAAGCCGGGGGTGGCCTTGCCCGCGGCGACGATGCCCACCATCGAGCCGTCGTCGCCGATCACGGGCACGTGCGCGACGAGCGAGTCGCCGACGACGCCGACCCACGCGCGACCCCGAGCCACCGTGCTGTCGCCGAGCGGGAGTGTGGTGCGCAGCTGGTCGGGGTCCTGCGAGGCCAGCACGCGGCGCGCCGGATCGGCGATGCTCACGTAGTCGGCGCCGGACAGGCTGCGAGCGCTCTCGGCGAAGATCGGCAGCGGGTCGCGGTTCACCGGGTCGGCGAGGCTCACGCGCACGCCGGGCGTCGCGGCGACGTTCTCCGCGACGGACAGCAGCCTGCGGCCCTCGATGTCGGCGAAGTTGCTGTTGGACTGGATCACCGAGAACACGAGCACGCAGCCGAGCAGGGCGAACACGATCGCCAGCAGCCAGCCGAGCAGCTGCCGCGCCAGTGATCCCTTAGCGCCCATCGGACCAACTATGACACCTCGCACGGCCCCCCTTCGTGAGCAGAACGAACACAAGTACCGATAAGCCCGTAACCGAGACTTCACCTGCCCGCCGTTGCACCATGTCCTGCGATCACAGTGAGGTGGGAATGAGGAATCCGAAGACATGGCTGGCGGTGCTCGGTGCGGCGCTGCTGGTCCTGCTCGTGCCTCCGCTCGTGAGCTCCGGCGGTGACGAGGCCGGGTCGCAGATCCGCGGCCTTCGCGTCATGGTGCCGAACACGCCGGGCGGCGGCTACGACATCACCGCGCGAACCGCGGTCAAGGCGATCGAGGACAACGGCCTCAACGGCACGACCGAGGTGTTCAACCTGCCCGGTGCCGGCGGCACGGTCGGGCTCGGCAGGCTCGTCGGCGAACGTGGCAACGGCAAGCTCGCGATGTCGATGGGCCTCGGCGTGGTCGGCTCGGTCTACACGAACTCGTCGCCGTCGTCGCTCGCGGACACGACGCCGATCGCGAAACTGACCGAGGAAGCCGACATCATCGTGGTCGGCGAGGACTCGCCCTACCAGAACATCCGTCAGCTGCTCGACGCGTGGAAGGCCGACCCTGCCGCGCTGCCCGTGGGCGGCGGCTCGTCGCCCGGCGGGCCCGACCACCTGGCGCCGATGCTCACCGCGAAGGCCATCGGGCTGGCGCCGAAGGACGTCAGGTACGTGTCGTTCGACGGCGGTGGCGAGCTGATGGCCTCGGTGCTCGGCGGCAAGGTCGCCTTCGGCGTCACCGGCATCGGCGAGGCCCGCGACCAGATCGAGGCGGGAGAACTGCGCGCGCTCGCGGTCACCGGCCCAGAGCGGGTCGACGGCATCGACGCGCCGACGCTCATCGAGTCCGGTGTGGACGTGAACTTCACCAACTGGCGAGGCATCGTCGCGCCACCGGGGCTGTCGGAGTCCGATCGCGACAAGCTCATCACGATGTTCACGAAGCTGCACGGCACGCAGCAGTGGAAGGAGGCCCTGCGGCTCAACGCGTGGGACGACGCCTTCCAGACGGGCGAGGAGTTCGGTGACTTCCTGGCCTCGGAGACCGAGCGCGTCGAGTCGGTGCTGAAGGAGCTGGGGCTGGCATGAGCGTCGAGACGTCCACGGTGGAGGAGTCCACCGGCACACCGGAGCACAAGAGCTGGTGGCGTGAGCACTCCGAGCTGGGCATGTGCGCGTTCCTGCTGCTGCTGGGCGTGCTGGTGCTCACCGAAGGGCTGACCCTGCCCACCGACTTCACCACGCGCGGCCCGCTGGGGCCGCAGGCGGTGCCGGTGGCCGTCGGCTCGCTACTGGTGTTGATCTCGCTGTTGCTTGCGCGCGAGGTGCTGCGCGGCGGAAAGGGCGAGGCCGAGGGCGGCGAGGACATCGACCTGTCCACCGCCGCCGACTGGCGCACGGTGCTGATGCTGGCGGGCGCGTTCCTCGCCAACGCGGCCCTGATCGACGTGGCCGGGTTCCCGGTGTCGTCGGCGGTCATGTTCTGGGGCGCGGCCTACGCGCTGGGCAGCCGGAACTTCGTGCGCGACCCGCTGATCGCCGCCGTGCTGTCGGTGGTGACGTGGGTGGCCTTCAACGAGCTGCTCGGGGTTGCGCTGCCTGGCGGCCCGCTGATGGGGGTGTTCTGATGGACGCCGTTTCCTCGCTGCTCGACGGCTTCGGCACGGCGCTGACCCCGTCGAACCTCCTCGTCGCCGCCATCGGCGTGGTGCTCGGCACCGCGATCGGCGTGCTGCCGGGCATCGGCCCCGCCATGGCGGTGGCCCTGCTGCTGCCGGTGACCTACGGGCTCGACCCGACGGCGGCGCTGATCATGTTCGCCGGCATCTACTACGGCGGCATGTTCGGCGGCTCGACGACGTCGATCCTGCTGAACACGCCCGGTGAGACGGCGGCGGTGGTCACCGCGATGGAAGGCCACCCGATGGCCAAACGCGGCCGCGGCCCACAGGCGCTGGCCGCCGCGGCGATCGGGCACTTCATCGGCGGCATCGTCGGCACGATCCTGCTGGTGCTCCTGGCACCCGCGGTCGCGTCGCTGGCCGTCGACATCGGCGCCCCCGACTACTTCGCGATCATGGTGCTCGCGTTCGTCGCGGTGACGTCGGTGCTCGGCAAGTCGCGGCTGCGCGGGTTCGCGTCGCTGCTGGTCGGGCTCACGATCGGGCTCATCGGCCTCGACCAGCTCACCGGCCAGGCCCGGCTGACGTTCGGCTCGCTGCACCTCGCCGACGGCGTGGACGTGGTGATCGTGGCGGTCGGCCTGTTCGCGGTCGGCGAGTCGCTGTGGGTCGCCGCGCACCTGCGGCACAAGCTCGCGCAGCCCATTCCGGTCGGCAGGCCGTGGCTCGGCAGGGGCGACGTGCGGCGCACGTGGAAGCCGTGGCTGCGCGGTCCGTTCATCGGGTTCCCGTTCGGGGCGATCCCGGCCGGTGGCGCCGAGATCCCGACGTTCCTCTCCTACGTGACCGAGAAGCGGTTCTCGCGGCACAAGGACGAGTGGGGCAAGGGCGCCATCGAGGGCGTCGCGGGGCCGGAGTCGACGGCCAGCGCGTCCGCGGCGGGCACGCTCGTGACGATGCTGACCCTTGGCCTGCCCACCACCGCGGTGGCCGCGGTGATGCTCGCAGCGTTCCAGCAGTACGGCATCCAGCCGGGCCCGCTGCTGTTCGAGCGGGAGTCGGCGCTGGTGTGGGGTCTCATCGCGAGCCTGTTCGTCGGCCTGGTGCTGCTGCTGGTGATCAACCTGCCGATGGCGCCGGTGTGGGCGAAGCTGCTGCGCATCCCCAGGCCGTACCTGTACGCGGGCATCCTGTTCTTCGCCAGCGTGGGTGCGTACTCGGTGGGCAGCGAGGTGCTCGACCTGCTGCTGCTCTTCGCGATCGGAGTGCTGGGCTTCGCGATGCGGCGGTTCGGGCTGCCGGTGCTCCCGGCGATCATCGGTGTGATCCTCGGCCCGGCGGCGGAGCTGCAGATGCGGCGAGCCCTGCAGATCAGCGACGGCAACCTGTCGGGGCTGGTCAACTCCCCGATGGCGGTGACGGTCTACGTGGTGATCGCCCTGATCCTCGCGTGGCCCCTCATCCGGAAGCTGACCAAGCGCGGGCAAGAGAAAACCCCCAAGGAGAAGGTCGACGCCTGACCCCAACCGCCCCCAAGGCCACCTTTGTTGCGTTCAACGCAACAAAGGTGGCCTTGGGGGCAGTCATGTTCAGGAGGCGACTCGGAGGCATTCGGCCAGCACGCGCTGTAGGTGCAGGCCGCGGTGGACGTCGCAGTCGTGCTCGCGGACCCCGCTGGCGATCAGGGCGGCGAAGTCGTCGAGCAGGGCCGTGAACGACTCGCCCTCCTGGCCCGGCTTGCGGCGCATCGAGCGGAACCCCGCGTCGCCGTACACCGCGAACTCGGTGACGGTCGGCCGCATCGGCAGCCGCGTCGACAGCGCGACCGTGCTCGTCGCGCTCCCCTCGTGCTCCAGCAGCACGTGCCACAGGTCGGCGTCGGTCCGGTGCGCCGCGAGCACCCCGGTGATCTCGCCAAGCGCGGCGTCCATGAGGTCGAACGCGTGCGGTCCGATGTCGCCGAGCGCGCCCTCGGCCTGCCGCCACGGTGAGCCGCCGTACTTCTCGCCGAGCAGCGCGCCGGACAGCCACCGGGCGTTGCCGCCCTTCCAGCCGCCGGCCTCGGCGAGGCCCGCCAGCCACTCGCGGGTCTGCAGCGTGTAGCGCATGGTCAGCATCAGCAGCGCCACCACGCCCACCTCGGACACGGCGTCCGCGATCCGCTCGGCCGCGGAGACGTCGTGCGCGAGCGGCTTCTCCAGGATCAGGTGCTTACCCGCCTTCGCGGCGGGCACGGCGTACTCGGCCTGCACGGCGGGCGGCACGGCGAACGCGACGGCGTCCACCTCGCCGAGCAGCTCCTCGAAGCTCGCGCACGCGTAGGTGCCGTGCTCCTCGGCGAGGGCCTCGGCCACCTCCGGCCGCCGCGTCCACACCGCGCTCAGCGACGTGCCGGGATGATCGGAGATGCCGGGCGCGTGCACGGTCCGCGCCCACGGTCCTGCGCCGACGAGGCCGACCCGAAGCTGAGTTTCCACGCCCGCACTCTAGGCGTCGTGCCGGGAACGCGTTGACCGCCCACGATCTGCTCGACGGCGGCCGCCTCACTCGTAGCTGTAGAAGCCCCGGCCGGTCTTCTTGCCCAGGAGGCCGGCGTCCACCATGCGCAGCAGCAACGGCGGCGACGAGTACAGCGGCTCCTTGAACTCGGCGTACATCGAGTCCGCGATGGCCTTGATGGTGTCCAGCCCGATGAGGTCGGCCAGCCGCAGCGGACCCATCGGGTGTGCGGTGCCCTTCTCCATGCCGTGGTCGATGTCCTCGGCGGACGCGAAGCCCGACTCGAACATCCGGATCGCCGAGAGCAGATACGGCACGAGCAGCGCGTTGACGATGAAGCCCGCGCGGTCCTGCGAGCGGATCACCGTCTTGCCGAGCGCGCCCGCGACGTGCGCGTCGGCCCGCTCCGCGGTCTTGTCACCCGTGAGCAGGGACGGCACCAGCTCCACGAGCGGCAGCACCGGCACCGGGTTGAAGAAGTGGATGCCGATCACCTGCTGCGGCCGGTCCGTGGCCATGCCCAGCTTCATGATCGGGATGGAGGACGTGTTGGACGCGAGGATGGCGTCCTCGCGCTCGACGACCTTGTCCAGCGAGCGGAACACCTCGACCTTGGCCTGCTCCTGCTCGAGCACGGCCTCCACGACGAGATCGCGGTCGGCGAACGCGTCGAGGTCGGTGGTGAACGTGATCCGCGCGAGTGCGGCGTCGGCTTCCTCCGCCGCGAGCTTGCCGCTGCGGACACCACGCTGCAGCGACTTCTCGATGCGCGCCCTGCCCGCGTCGAGCGCGGGCTTGCTCACCTCGGTCACCGCCACGTCGACGCCGGCTCGCGCGTGCACCTCCGCGATGCCCGAGCCCATCAGGCCCGCTCCGACCACTCCGACGCGCTGAATGTCAGGCACCGTTGCTCCTCACGTCTGCTCGCCAGCGAAAAGGTGAGCACGCGGAACGCGAGGGTGGGTACCGGCGGACCGGCTCCCACCCTCGCGTCACGCAGTGCTTCAACGACGGTAGTCGTCGTACCCGTCGTACGGGTCCTCGTACCGCTCCTCGTCCTCACCGCGGTGGTTGTCCTCGTCAGAGGAACTGCCCGACAGCTCGCGCTGCAAAGCATCGAAATCCGTGGTGGGAACGCTGTACTTGAGCTCCCGGGCCACCTTCGTCTGCTTGGCCTTAGCTCGGCCGCGCCCCATGGCTCGACCCCCTTGCACAGGGGCGGGGCGGCCGGGGGAATCGGCGGCCCCGCGTCGTCTCGACAACTATTTCCTGAAGACACCGTACCGTGTCGACGGGGTCTCATGCGACGTGGCACGGTGTGCGAACGGTGACAGTATTGCTCCCCGCCACCAGAACGGACCAGCCGGTGCTCGCGTGCGTGCGAGGGCGTGCCAGGATTTCGGGGTGCTCCGTCCGTTCGTGGCCTATCTCCGGGTGTACGAACCGCTGTCGGCCTTCGGTGAACCCCCTGACGACCAGCTGGTGCGTGCCGCCGAGGCGGCCAAGCTGACCCGTGCCACCGCCGGCGAGCGGGAGCACCTGCTGTGGCTGAAGTCACAGATTTCAATACCGCCTCGCCTGCTCCCCGCCGAGCTCCCAGGGGGCGCTCCCGCGCCCAGCGGGAAAACCGACGTGCTCGTGCTCGACCCCGCCGACGTGCCCGCCGCCGGCAGCGCCGTGGTGGGTCCCGGCCCGCTCGTGTGCCCGCTGGAGGTGCGGGTGCGTTCGGCCGCCGCGCTGATCGGCTTCCTCGGCGAGGCGCACCCGGCGCTGCGCTCGACGGTGCTCGACGCCGCCGGCGAGTCGGCCGAGGCGGTGAGGTCCAGGGCCAACGCCGCGCTGCGCGACGTGCGCACCGGCACCATGCACGTGCTGTCGACGACCTGGACGGTGCCGCTGCCGTGGTTCTCGCTCATCGAGCCCGACGAGCGCAGGCTCGTGCTCGGCGACGGCCAGCACGACCCCAGGCGCGAGCTGTCCTGGCGCACGGCCATGACCGACGCGCTGCGCAGGGTGGCCGAGGCGGAGGAGCTGGTGCAGGACACGCTCGGCGACTCGGGCCCCACCCGGATCCTGGCCGAGACCGGGCGCTGGCTCTCGAACTTCCACCCCGCCTCGGCGGTCGAGCTCGACTACGGCGGGCTCGTCCAGCTGATCGAGGACCCGATCCTCGAGTCGGACACCTCCGCCGAGGAGGTGCACTCGATCCTGGAGGCGCTGCGCGGCGGTGCCGTCGAGGAGATCGCCGAGCTGTTCCAGACGCTGCGGGACTACTGGGGCGACCTGGCCGCGCGGGAGCGGTTCAACTAGTGCCCTCCGCCGGAGGTCTGTTGCTTAAGTCGGTGGATCCAGGTTTCCGCTGGCGAACTTCCGGCGGGGGGCACTAGCGAGGGCCTTCAGCGCCTCGTCGGTCACGCGCAGCTCACCGACCTCGCGGCCGCCGCCGAGCACCACGCCCGCGCCCTTCCCGAGGCCGTCGAGGACCGAGGTCGCGGCCGGGTTCTCCGGCACCGCCCCGAGCGCACGCAGAGCCGCGACCAGCAGCGGAGCGCGGCCCCTCGTGGCGCCGTCGGCGAGCTTGAGCGCCACCGCCGTGCCGTCGGGCAGCGCGATGGCGTGCACGCCCTCGGCGCCCACCTTCGCCAGCAGCCCCGGCACGGCGCGCATCAGCAACGTGTCGTCGCGCCCGGTACCAGCAACGAGCCACGGCCTCGCCCGCATCGCGTCGGCCACCCGCCGGCGCGGCCCGTGCTCGGCGGTCACCAGCTGGGAGAAGGCCCGCGCGAGTCCGGCCAGCGAGAACGCGAGGAGAGGCGCACCGCAGCCGTCGACCCCGGTCGCCGCGATCGGCTCGCCCGTCAGCTTCACCACCGTGTCGGCGATCGCCTGCTGCAGCTCGTGCCCCGGCTCGTGGTAACCGCTGGTCGGCCAGCCCCTGCGCACACACGTGGCCAGCATCCCGGCGTGCTTGCCCGAGCAGTTCATCGCCGCGCGCCGCCTGCCCGGCCACGCGCGGATCGCCTCGATCCGCGCGGGCTCGTACAGCGGGTAGTCGGCGGGGCAGCGCAGGTCGTCCTCGGAGAGCCCGGCGGCGGCGAGCATCGCCAGCGCCAGCTCGACGTGCCCCGGCTCGCCGTTGTGCGAGGCACAGATCAGCGCGAGCTCCTCGGCGCCGGCCTCCAGCCCGCACTCCAGCATGCCCACGGCCTGCAGCGGCTTGTTGGCCGAGCGGGGGTAGAACGGCCGCTCCACGTCACCGAGCGCGGTGCGCACCGACCCGTCCGGCCGGACGATCACCAGCGCGCCGTGGTGCACGCTCTCGACGAACCCGGAGCGGACGAGCTCGACAAGGGCCGGGTCACTCACCCTCGGACTCGTCCCTCCGCCGCTCACTCGCGAGCAGTTCGTCGACCGAGGCCGTGCCGGAGGCGTAGCGGCGGGCGATCTCGGCGTTGAAGGCGTCGACGACGGCCTGCACCTCGCGCCGCCGCTGCGACACGGACTGTTCCTGCTCGCGGAAGCTGTCCAGTGTCTGGGTGAGCTGCTCCTCCGAGAGGGAGGAGACGTCCGAGAGATCCGCGTTGCCGACCAGCGCCTCGGCCCGCCTCCGGTACTCGCCCGCCCTGGACGGTTCGAGCGACTGGTGCCTGCCCGAGCCCGTCGCGGGACCGAGGGCGTTGTCGGCGAGGATCGTGGCCAGCTGGTCGACGATGCTGGCGTCCCCGCCGGACAAGCGGCGCTGCTGCTCGGCCTTCACGATGTCGATCCTGGCGTGCAGCAGCCTGCGCAGGTAGGAGAGGTCCGTCTCCTCCTGGGCGGCCTCGTCCCGTCGTTCGCGCAGCGTGGTCAGCTGGAGCGCGTCCAGGTCACGGACGTAGTCGGCGGCTAGGACACGGTCGATGCGACGTCGCCCGCCGGGCCGGACTTCGATCACGGGGGCCATCCTGCTCTAGATCGGTCGGGCACACCAGGGAGAGAGACATGATCATCTCATCCCCGGAACTGTTGTACCGCCTCCCGCCCCGGCGCCGCACTCTCCGCGGGGACCGAGTCGGGGTCGATGGCGGCCTGCACGGCACGGTCCTCCGCGCCTGCCATGAGTTCCGCTTCTGCCGAGGTCGACCGCTTGACCAGCGCGAGCGCGATCGGGCCGAGCTCGTGGTGCTGCGCGACGGTGCCGAGGCGGCCGACCTGGCGTTCGCCGAGCAGCACGGGATCACCCGTTTCGGGATAGATCTCCGGTGATCCGTCGAGGTGCAGGAGCACCAGGTTCCTCGGCGGCCTGCCGACGTTGTGCACCTTGGACACCGTCTCCTGGCCCCGGTAGCAGCCCTTCGCGACGTGGGCCGCCGAGCCGATCCAGTTCACCTCGTGCGGGATGGTGCGCTCGTCGGTGTCGACGCCGAGGCGCGGGCGCAGCGACTCCACGCGCAGGGCTTCGAAGGCCCAGCTGCCCGCTGGCCGGGCGCCCGCGTCGGTCAGCCGCTCCCACCACGTCGCCAGCTCGGCCCGCGGCACCAGCAGGTCCACGGCGTGCCTGCCCGGCCACGGCATCCGCCGCGCGAGCCCGCCACCCGGCAGCGGCGCAACGGCGTAGGGCTGCCGGCCGAGTTCGACGTCGAGGACGCTGGGGATGTCGGGCCCCAGCAGGGTGAGCACGGCCAGGTCGCCGGTCGCGTCCTGGATGTCCACCTTGGACCAGAACTTCATCGCCTCGAGGTAGCCCAGCAGGGTCTGCTTGCCCCCCTTCGGCAGCGCGCTCGTGGCCTGCGCGCCGGGGTCGGTGTCGAGGTACACGGTGTCGCCGGTGTAGCCGAGCACCATGTGGGCGTCGACGCGGCCCTGACTGTCCAGCACGAGCGCCTCGGTGCCGGTGTCGGCGGGCAGCCCGGAGACGTGCTGCGAGATCACGAGGTGCAGCCATGACAGCCGCTCCTCGCCCGCCACCGTGATGACCTCTCGATGGGACCGGTCGACGACGGCCACGCCACGGACGGCGGTGCGTTGCTCGGCGAACGGATCCCCCCAGTGCCAGGGCACCCCGGCATCGGGGTGACCTTCGGGTGCCCCGACCGCGCCGGGCCGGGAGAGCAGCGGTGACTGGTAGGCCATACGACCGATCGTAGGTGAGTACGGTGAGGACATGCGCGTGCTCGCTTTCCTCGACGGCACTCTCGCCGACCCCGACCAGGCCCACCTCCGCGTCGACGACCTCGGCGTGTTGAGGGGCGACGGCATCTTCGAGACGATCCTCGTCACCGACGGCAAACCCCGCGAGCTGGGTCCGCACCTCGACAGGCTCGCGCGGTCCGCGGCGATGATGGATCTGCCCGAACCGGACCGCGCGGCGTGGGAGCGCGTCGTCCAGCTGGTTATCGACAACTGGTCAGGGTCCTCGGAGATCGCGCTCAAGCTGGTGCTCACACGCGGCATCGAGGGTGGCCCCTCGTCGACGCCGACGGCGTTCGCGCTGGGCATGGAGATCGACGAGAAGGTCAAGAGGGCGCGGGCCGAGGGCATCGCCGCGATCACGCTCGACCGCGGGATCGGCACCGACGTCGCCGAGCGCGCCCCGTGGCTGCTGCTCGGCGCCAAGTCGCTGTCGTACGCGATCAACATGGCCGCCGTGCGCGAGGCGGCCAGGCGCGGCGCCGCCGACGTGATCTTCACGGCGACCGACGGCTCGGTGCTGGAGGGGCCGACGTCCACGGTGATCGTTGCGCGTGGCCGCACCCTCTACACGCCGCCGCCCACGATCGGCATCCTGCCGGGCACGACGCAGGGTGACGTCTTCCGTGCGGCGGAGCGGGCTGGCTGGACGACGAAGGTGGAGCCGCTGCGGGTGGCGGAGCTGGCCTCGGCCGACGGGGTCTTCCTCGCGTCGTCGGTCCGGAAGCTCACGCGCGTGCACACCCTGGACGGCGAGGCGCTGCCCGACTCCACGGAGGTGCACGCCGAACTGGCGAGGACCTACGAGGCCCAGTACGCCTGACCCGTCTGCAGTGAAGGCCACCCTCACTGCGTTGAATCAACACAGCGGCGCGCAGCGTCTCCGTTTGGGTGATGGGGGGAGACGGGTGGGCGCAGGCATGGTGGCCTTCACTGCAAGCGGGGGCAGTAGGGGTCAGCCGACGACGCGGTGCAGCAGGGCCGAGGCGTGGGGCGTCATCGGCTGGCCGACCATGGCGCGCTCCTCGACGTAGCCGAGATCGCCGCCGGCCACGATGCCGTAGAGGCGCTGCGCCGCGGTGACCTCCTTTGCCGTCGACGTGCGCACGACGGCGTCGGTGGCCAGCTGCCAGGCGGACTGGCTCTTGGGCTTGCCGTAGAAGAGTTCCGTGATGCCGCTGGAGTGGGCCAGCAGCAGCTCGATGGTGTCGTCCTCCTGGGGACGCCACCAGCCGGTCTCGCGGGCCGCGGGGCGGATCACGTTGCCGTCCTCGTCCAGCAGCCACGAGCGGGCCTCGTGGTACAGGAACGGGCGACCGTCGTGGGCGAGGGTGAGCTGCTGCGCGAAGCGGAACGGGCCGTCGATCGTCGGGTAGTTGATCTCGCCTTCGCCCCGCCACACGCCGACGAGCGGCAGCAACGCGAGGCAGGCGTCGTTGAGGTTCGGCCCCTCGCGCAGGTTGGCCGTGTCGCCGGGAATCGGCAGGTCGTCGAGCTGGGGGATGTTGCGTTTGGCCGTCGACTCAGCGCGCTCGGCCGCGATCCTGATGGCGTCGTCGCCGCTGGACATCAGGCTTCGCGGTGGTCCGAGTACAGCCGGTAGACGACGTACCCGCCGAACCAGGTCGACGCGACGATGGCCAGCACGAGCAGCGTCGTAAACAGAATCTCCACGAGCCGAAGGATAACCCGCGCGCGCCCGTCAGCAGGAGCGCAGGGCACCCTCGGTGAGCACTGTCACCGGAAGGCCCCTAAAAGCACCCAAGGCCACCTTTGTTGCGTTGAGCGCAACAAAGGTGGCCTTGGGGAACAGTGGGGTCAGGCGACGGCGATGGCTACCTGGTGGACGCCGGGGCCTTCCGCGCTCACGGAGGCCTCGCCGTTGCCGGTGCGGTGCAGGGCACGCACGGTCCAGCTGCCCGGCGCGGCGTAGAACCGGAAGTCACCCTCCGGCGACGCCTGCACCTCGCCCGCGAACTCGCCGTCGGCGTTGAGCAGCCGCACGTAGGCGCCGCCGAGCGGACCGTCGCCGCCCGTCACCTTGCCCGCCACGACCACCTGGCCGTTCGTGTCCTCGTCAGCCGCGACAGCGGTCTGCTGAGGCGCGCCGCATCCGTCCGTCATCACTTCGCTCCCGTCTCGATCGGCACGCCGACCAGCGAGCCGTACTCCGTCCACGATCCGTCGTAGTTCTTCACGTCCTCGAGCCCGATGAGCTCGTGCAGCGCGAACCACGTGTGGCTGGACCGCTCACCGATGCGGCAGTACGCGATGGTCGGCTTCGAGGTGTCGAGGCCGGCCTCCTTGTACAGCTCGGCGAGCTCCTCGGCCGACTTGAAGGTGCCGTCCTCGTTGGCCGCCTTGGACCACGGGACGTTCACCGCGCTCGGGATGTGCCCGGCACGCTGCGCGGACTCCTGCGGCAGGTGGGCGGGCGCGAGAAGCTTGCCGGAGAACTCGTCCGGGGAGCGCACGTCCACCAGGTTCTTGGTGTTGATGGCGTCGACCACCTCGTCGCGGAAGGCCCGCAGCTTGGCGTCCTGCTCCTTGGCGGTGTAGCTCGTGCGCTCGCGCTTGGTCTCCTCGGTGGTCAGCTCGCGGCCGTCGAGCTCCCACTTCTTGCGGCCGCCGTCGAGCAGCTTGACCTTGTCGTGGCCGTAGAGCTTGAAGTACCAGTACGCGTACGCGGCGAACCAGTTGTTGTTGCCGCCGTAGAGGATCACCAGGTCGTCGTTGCCGATGCCCTTCGCCGACAGCAGGGCCTCGAAGCTGGCCTTGTCGACGAAGTCGCGCCGGACCGGGTCCTGCAGGTCGTTCTTCCAGTCGATCTTCACGGCGCCGCGGATGTGCCCGCCGTCGTAGGCGGTGGTGTCCTCGTCGACCTCGGCGAACACGACGCCGGGCGTGTCCAGATTCTCCTCTGCCCACTGGGTAGTGACCAGGACGTCTTCACGGCTCATGGGAGCGGCACTCACTTTCTTGTACTCGTGGTTGGCGAAGGATTACTCAGGACGTTTGTTCGGTACGGGGGGTGAACCGCCGGACGAGCAGGTACATCTCGCAGCCGAGGCAGAAGTCGAACGCCGCGTTGAGGAACGCGGCGAACAGCGCGAAGGCCGTCGCGACGATGCCGAGCGCGGTCACCCCGCTGGCGTACCCGATGGTGCCCACCAGCGCGAACAAGAAGCCGACGGCCTGAGCGAACCGCAGCGGGGCCGCGTCCTCCCGCTCGCTCGTCGGCTTCAGCCGCGGCGCCACCAGCACGCGGTAGAGCACCGAGTACGGCGCGAGCCGCAGCCCGGCGAACGCGCCGATGGCGAACACCACGGTCTGGGCCGCGAGCAGCGGCCACCAGCCCGTGACCAGGACGACGGCAAGTACGACCGTCGTCACGACGGCGGCGAACCGGGGGCCTCGGGGGTCTACTGCGGGGCCTGCGGACATGTCACCTCCTGTGCACAGCTGGATCGTCGAACCGGACCGAACCGCTCGACGAACACAGGCTGCTGCGGACGCGGCACAGATCGACCGTGCGGCGTTGCGTCAGGAGGTGGGTAGGCAGCCTGTCCACGGCGCTCACAGTACCTACCCTCCCTGTGAGTGGGAACCGCGTTCAACCCGTGGGACGAGGTGCGGCTCGAGCGCCGTCAGCAGCTCCTGCGCCTTCGGCACGCCGCTGACCCGCAGCAACTCCCGGCCCGACGACGTCAGCGCCAGCGTGGTGGGCGTCCGCAGCACGCCGAGGTCCCGCGCGACGTGCGGCCGGTCGGTGACGTCCAGGTCGACGTGCGTGAGCCCCTCGGTGCGTTCCGCCAAGTGGGACAGAACGGCTCGCGTGTGCCTGCACGGGGCGCAGAACGTGGTGGAGATCTGCACCAGCGTCACGGCCGTCCCCGGGACGAGCGCCTCCACGACCGGCTCCGGCAGGCCACTGGGCGCCTCGGGAGTGGTGGTGCGGATGCGCCCGTTGCGGCGGTGGAGCAGCACACCGACGACCAGCCCGGCCACGAGTGTGCCGGCCAGTACCCACAGCCCCGTCGAGCCCGTCACGTCCCAGTCCTCACTGTCCCGAGGACACCCCCGCGAACGTCACGTTCCTCGCCTCGCCGCTGATGGTGAGCGAGCCCGGATCGACTCTGATCGCCGTCGGCGTCACCGTGAACGGCAGGTCACCCGCGTTGATGTCCGCCTCGAAGTTCGGCAGCAGCGCCTGCTGCACCTCCTGCGGAACGACGGTGGTCTCCCGGTCATTCCCGAACTGGAGCCGGTGTGGCGTGATCCGGATCGTGGTGCCGTCGAGCTCGATCATGGCGAACGCGAAGATCTCCACCTCCTCGCCCGCGATCTGGACCTTGCCGGAGAGCCGCACGCCTGCGGTGGAGTCGTCCTCGTCCTCCTGCTGGGATTCGGTGGCGCCGTCGTCGCCGGAGCCGCCTGAGCCGCTCTGGGAGTCGTCGTTGCCCTCGCCGTTGCGGACGTAGGACTCGGTGGACGGGTCGATCCGCAGGTCCTGGATGTTGTTCAGCGGTGAGACCTGCGCGATGTCGCTGGCCTTGAGCGTGATCTGTCCCTCGAGGTCACCGATGTTGATGTTGTCGGTGTTGCCGGAGGTCAGGTCCGACAGCGGTGCCGTCACGTTGCGCAACTCGGCCCGGATCGCGAGGTCACGCAGCACGTCGCCAGCCGGCACGCCCTGCGCCGAGACCGTGATGTGGTCGTACTCGCCGGAAATCGCCTGCGTGGTGAACGGGAACCCGTGGATGGTCACCGAGGGGTCCTCGGTGAGGCCCAGCTGCTCGCGGGCCTTCTGCGACACGGTGTGCTCGGCGAACGCGGCGACGCCGAAGTCGGCGGCCACGAGCAGTCCCGCCAGTACGACGAGCACCACGACGAGCCGTTTCGCCCTCCGGCCTCCGCGTTTCCGGGACGGCTGGGCTCGCTCGGTCACAGCACTGCTCACAATCTGTTCCGATCTGTTGTTACACCTGGGTTTCGCACCGTGTTACACGGGCGTTTCGGGCCTGCGACCTCGTGTGATGCCGATTTCACGAGTAGCGACACCGTAGTTATCACCCGCTATTCTCATCGAAGACCTGCCCGAGTGGTTCTCGAGGCGATCAAACATTATGAGGCGGTGGCGATGAGCCTGGATCTTCTTGTACTCACTGCGGAATCCGATGCCACCTCGGTGCTGCCCGCTCTCGATCTTCTCCCGCACACCGTACGCGTCCGCGCTCCCGAGGTCACCGCGCTCCTGGACGCCGGACACCGCGACGTGATCCTGCTCGACGCGCGCAGCGACCTGGCGTCGGCGAAGAGCCTGTGCCGCTTGCTCAAGGGCGCCGGTGACGAGGACGCCGTGACCCCGGTGATCGCTGTGGTCGGGGAGGGCGGCCTCGTCGCGCTGAGCGCGGAGTGGCGCACCGACGACATCCTCCTGCCGACGGCGGGCCCGGCCGAGGTGGACGCCCGGCTGCGGCTGGCCACCACCAAGGACGGCGCCACCACGCAGGTCGACGCCGAGCTGCGGGTCGGCGATCTCGTGATCGACGAGGCGACATACACCGCGCGTCTGCGCAAGCGCACGCTGGAGCTCACCTACAAGGAGTTCGAGCTGCTCAAGTACCTCGCCCAGCACGCGGGCCGGGTGTTCACCCGCGCCCAGCTGCTGCAGGAGGTGTGGGGTTACGACTTCTTCGGCGGCACCCGCACTGTCGACGTGCACGTCCGGCGGCTTCGCGCGAAGCTCGGCCCCGAGCACGAGCAGATGATCGGCACCGTCCGCAACGTCGGCTACAAGTTCGAGCGGCCCGCCAAGGGCACCGGCCCGGTGAAGGGCGGCATCCCGGTGGTGCCGGAGTCCTTCGAGGTGACGGAGTTCTCCAACCGCTGAAGTAGCGTGGACCCATGCAGAACGTGGCCTGGGTGAACGAACTCGACAGCGCGCGTACCTCTGCGGTGCGCGCGCTGTTGCTTGCGGCGCGGGAATCGGACGGACGCCCCGAGATCGAGCCGGAAGGGCCGCTGCCAGGCGACTTCACCGGAGGCCGCTACCTGGTGGCCCATGACGGCGACGAGCTCGTGGGCGTGGTGCACCTGAACACGGCGGGCGACGCCTTCGGCAGGCTCGTCGCCGAGCTGGTGGTCCACCCCGCGCACCGCGGCAGGGGCCACGGTGCCGCGCTCGTGCGCGAACTCGCCGCCGAGGTACCGGAGAAGCTGCGCGTGTGGGCGCACGGCGACCACCCCGCCGCCGCCAGGCTCGCCGAGCGCTTCGGCTTCGAACGAGCCCGTGAGCTGCTGGTCATGCACGTGAACGTCGAGGGAGCCGACTGGCCGGAGCCCAAGCCCGCCGAGGGCGTCTCGCTGCGCACGTTCGTGCCGGGGCGGGACGAGGAGGCGATGGTCGCGGTCAACGCGCGCGCCTTCGACTGGCACCCCGAGCAGGGCACGTTCAGCGTCGAGGACCTGCGGGCCGCCGAGAACGAGAGCTGGTTCGACCCCGAGGGCTTCTTCCTCGCCGAGAACGCCGACGGTCAGGTCGTCGGCTTCCACTGGACCAAGGTGCACCCCGCCAACCCCGAGCGGTTTGGGGGGCAGCCCGTCGGCGAGGTGTACGTCGTCGGTGTCGACCCCGGAGCGCAGGGCGGCGGGCTCGGCAAGGCGCTCACCCTCGCGGGCTTGCGCTACCTGCGCGAACGCGGCCTCGGCCAGGTGATCCTCTACGTCGAGGGTGACAACGCGCCCGCCATCGCGGTGTACGAGCGGCTCGGTTTCGTGCGTCACGAGGTGGACGTCCAGTACGCGCGTACGTGATACGTTTTCGCGGCCAGTCGTACTCACGAACCACGTGAGTCAGGAAATCCGGTGCGAATCCGGAACTGACGCGCAGCGGTGAGGGCGACGGGCGGGACACGTTGCCACTGGACCAGGTCCGGGAAGGCGTTCCGTCCGGATGACCCCGAGTCCGAAGACCTGCTGGCACCCGGCTTTCGGCCGGGAGTCGCTGTCCGCTCGGGCTCCGCGCATGGGCCCTCGACGCAAGGGAACGTCGGTGCCGCGTACCTCCCGCTTCCTCACCCTGTCCCTCTGCCTGGTGCTGGCCGGATGTGGCGGCACCGCCGCCACGCAGGACCGGGAGGCTGCGCCCGGCTATCCGCGCACGGTCGACAACTGTGGTGTGCGGACGGTCGTGGACGAACCGCCCGAGCGCGTCGTCTCGCTGAACCAGGGCACCACCGAGATCCTGCTGTCGCTGGGGCTGGCCGACCGTCTGGTGGGCACCGCGACCTGGACCGACCCGTTGCCGGCCGACCTCGTCGAGGCCAACGAGGGTGTGCCGAGGCTGGCCGACAACATGCCGTCCTTCGAGGCCGTGCTGGCGGCCGAGCCCGACTTCGTCACCGCGTCCTTCGTCTCAACGCTCGGCACCGGCGGCGTCGCCACGCGGGAGCAGTTCGCCGAGCTCGGGGTGCCCAGCTACCTGTCGCCGTCCGACTGCCTCAAGGACAACAGCGGTGCCGGCGACGGCCGCCGCGACCAGCCGCTGACGATGGAGACGATCTATGCCGAGGTCCGCGACCTCGCGAAGCTGTTCGCCGTCGAGGAGCGTGGCGAGCGGCTCGTCGCGAACCTGCGGGACCGCATCGAACGTGCCACGAACGGGCTCGACGCCTCGGGCGTGACCCTGCTCTACTGGTTCGCCAACTCCGAGGCGCCGTACCTGGCCGGCTGCTGCGGCGCACCCGGCGTCATGACCCGGGCCGTCGGCGCGGAGAACGTCTTCGCTGACACCCACGAAGAATGGCCGCAGATCAACTGGGAGACGGTGGCCGAGCGCGACCCAGGCGTGTTCGTGATCGGCGACCTCACGCGCAGGTCGCAGACCGCGGAGACCGCCGCGAAGAAGATCGAGTTCCTGGAGTCCCATCCGGTGACCCGCAACCTCACCGCGGTGCGCGAGAAGCGCTACGTCCTGCTCAGCGGACAGGCGATGAACCCCACGATCCGCACGGTGGCCGGGATCGAGGAGCTCGCGGCCAAGCTGCGTGAGTTCGGGCTCACCGGGTGAGCGTCGAGCCGCTGACCCGGCGCTCGCGGCTGCCGCTGGTGCTGCTCGGCGGAGCCGCCGCACTGGTGGCCTCGATCGCGGTCGCGATCACCATCGGGCCCGCGAACATCCGGGTCGGTGACGTCTGGGCATCGGTCGGCGCGCGGCTCGGCTTCGGTGAGTCGGGACTGTCGGTGATCCGTGACGGCATCGTGTGGAACCTGCGGCTGCCAAGGACGCTGCTGGCCGCCGTGTGCGGCGCGGGGCTCGCCGTCTGCGGTGCGATCATGCAGTCGCTGCTGCGCAACCCGCTGGCGGACCCGTTCGTGCTCGGGGTGTCCTCCGGGGCTTCGACCGGCGCGGTGCTGGTGGTGGTGCTCGGCGCGGGCGGCGGTGTGCTGTCGCTGTCGGGCGGGGCGTTCCTCGGCGCGGTGGTCTCGTTCGCGTTCGTGCTGTTGCTGAGCCACACGCTCGGCGGCACCACCGACCGCGTGGTGCTCTCCGGCGTCGCCGTGATGCAGCTCTTCTCGGCGCTGACGTCGTTCGTCGTGCTCACCTCGGCCGACGCGGAGACCACGCGCGGGGTGCTGTTCTGGCTGCTCGGCTCGCTGAGCAACGCGGGCTGGGCCGAGGTGGGCACGTGCCTCGCGGTGCTCGTCGCGACGCTGCTGGTGTGCGGCGGGTACGCCCGCTCGCTGGACGCCTTCGCGTTCGGGGAGGACGCCGCGGCCACTCTCGGCGTCGCCGTGGCGCGCACGCGGCTGATCCTGCTGTGCGCGACGGCACTGCTCACGGCCGTGCTGGTCAGCTCGGCCGGGGCGATCGGCTTCGTCGGGCTCGTGTTGCCGCACGCGGCCCGCGCCCTGGCCGGGCCGAGCCACGCGCGGCTGCTGCCGGTGACCGCGCTGGCCGGTGCCGTGTTCCTGGTGTGGGTCGACACCCTCGCCAGGACGGTGCTCGACCCGCAGGAGGTGCCCGTCGGCGTGGTGACCGCGCTGATCGGAGTGCCCGCCTTCGTGCTGATCCTCTACCGCGCGCGAGGTGCCCGATGACCGTTCGCGACGGCCTGAGCGCCGACCGGGTCTCCCGCACGCTCGGCGGCAGGCTCGTGCTCGACGGCGTGAGCCTCGCACCCGAAGCCGGGGCCACGGTGGGCCTGCTCGGGCCCAACGGCTCGGGCAAGTCGACGTTGCTGCGCCTGCTCGCGGGCGTGCTCGCGCCGACGGCGGGCGTGGTGACGCTGGACGGCGACCCGCTCGACGACGTCGGCCGCCGCGCGCTGGCCCGCCGCATCGCCGTGGTGGAGCAGCACACCGACACGCAGGTGCCGCTGACCGTGCTCGACGTGGTCCGTCTCGGCCGGATCCCGCACCGGAAGACGTGGCTGCCAGCCTCGGCCGAGGACGACGAGGCCGTGCGCGACGCGCTCGAGCACGCGGGGCTCACCGACAAGGTCGACAGGCGGTGGCAGACGCTGTCCGGCGGCGAACGCCAGCGCGTGCAGATCGCCCGCGCGCTCGCCCAGCGGCCCCGGGAGCTGCTGCTCGACGAGCCGACCAACCACCTCGACATCCAGCACCAGTTCGACCTGCTGAACCTGCTGGTCGGACTGCCCGTCACCACCGTGGTGGCGCTGCACGACCTGAACCTGGCCGCGATGTACTGCGACCAGCTCGTGGTGCTCGACCAGGGCAGGGTGGTGGCGGGAGGAAGCCCGGAGGACGTGCTCACCGAGGAGCTCATCGAACGGGTCTACGGCGTGCGGGCCGCGGTCACAAAGGAACCAGAGGGGCACCCGCACGTCCGGTTCGTGCGCGCCCCGGCGGCTTCCCGCCCCGGCGCCACCGTGCAGTGAAGGCCACCTTCACTGCGCCCACCCGTCTCCCGCCACCACCCAAACGGAGACGCTGCGCGCCGCTGCGTTTGATTCCACGCAGGGAAGGTGGCCTTCACTGCAGTCGGCTGCTAACCGAAGCGGCCTGAGATGTAGTCCTCGGTGGCCTTCTTGCTCGGTGTGGAGAAGATCTTGGTGGTCTCGTCGATCTCCACCAGCTCACCGGGCTTGCCCACGCCCTGCAGGTTGAAGAACCCGGTCATGTCGCTGACGCGGGCGGCCTGCTGCATGTTGTGGGTGACGATGACGATCGTGTACTTCTCCTTCAGCTCCAGCATCAGGTCCTCGATGGCCTGCGTGGAGATCGGGTCGAGCGCCGAGCACGGCTCGTCCATCAGCAGCACGTCCGGCTGCACGGCGATGGCCCTGGCGATGCAGAGCCGCTGCTGCTGCCCACCGGAGAGGCCCGAACCGGGCTTGCCGAGCCGGTCCTTGACCTCTTCCCAGAGGTTGGCCGACCGCAGCGCGCGCTCCACGACGTCGTCCATCTCGGACCTGCGCATGCGCTTGTTGTTGAGCTTCAGGCCGGCCGCCACGTTGTCGTAGATCGACATGGTGGGGAACGGGTTGGGCCGCTGGAACACCATCCCGATCTGCCTGCGGACGTTGACCGGGTCAACGCCGGGACCGTAGAGGTCGTCGTCGTCCATGAAGATCTTGCCGTCGACCCTGGCGTTGGGCACGAGCTCGTGCATCCGGTTCAAGGTGCGCAGGAACGTCGACTTGCCGCAGCCGGAAGGCCCGATCAACGCGGTGACCGACCGTGGCTGGATCGTCATCGACACGCCCTGCACGGCGAGGAACTTGTCGTAGTAGATGTCGAGGTCCTTGACCTCGATGCGCTTTGCCACAGTGCTTTCCTATCCAGGTGTCCCGCTCACCCGCGGGTCTTCGGAGCGAACAGTCGGGAGATGAGCCGGGCGATGAGGTTGAGCACCATCACGATGATGATGAGCGTCAACGCCGCCGCCCACGCACGGTCCAGGGAGAACTGAGGCGGAACACCCGGGTTCACGTACTCGTAGTACGAGAATACCGACAGCGTCGCCATCCGGCCGTCGAACGGGTTGAAGTTGTCGCTCGACGTGATGCCGACCGTGATCAGCAACGGGGCCGTCTCCCCGATGACACGGGCGATCGCGAGCGTCACGCCCGTGGCGATACCGGCCAGTGCCGTGGGAAGCACGACCTTCGTGATCGTGCGCCACTTCGGCACGGCCAGTGCGTAGGACGCCTCTCTCAGCTCGTTGGGCACGAGCTTGAGCATCTCCTCGGTGGAACGGACCACCACGGGGATCATCAGCACGCTCAGCGCGACCGCGCCCATGATGCCCATGCGGACGCCCGGCCCGAAGATCAGCGCGAACAGCGCGTACGCGAACAGGCCGGCGACGATCGAGGGGATGCCGGTCATGACGTCGACGAAGAACGTGATCGCCTTCGCGAGCCTGCCCCTGCCGTACTCGACCAGGTAGATCGCGCTCAGCATGCCGACCGGCACGGAGATCAGGGTGGCGAGCGCCGTGATGATCAGCGTGCCCATGATGGCGTGGTAGGCACCACCGCCCTCGCCCACCACTCCGCGCATCGAGTACGAGAAGAACTCGGTGTCGAACCGGGCGAGACCGTGGGACAGCACCGTGAACACGACCGAGATCAGTGGCAGCAGTGCGAGCAGGAAAGCGCAGGTCACCACGGCGGTGACGAACCGGTCGGTCGCCTTGCGTGAGCCCTCGACGGCGCGGGACCAAACGTAGATCAGCAGGGTGTAGACCAACGCGCCGAGCACCGCGCACGCGGCGGCGCTCCAGTCGGCGAACTGCCAGAGGCCAAGGGCGGCGAGGGCCACGACGAGCAGGGTCAGTGGCGCGGCGCCCCTCGGCAGCTGGCCCGCGGTGAGTGGAACACCCGACAGCGGGGTGTAGAGGTCGGATTCGGGGCGCTGCGAAGTCGTCGGAGTCGGCATCAGTTGGCTCCCGAGAATTCCTTGCGGCGGTTGATCACCGCGCGAGCCGCCATGTTGACCGCCAGCGTGATCGCGAAGAGCACCAGACCGGACGCGATCAGGGTGTTCACCGCGACGCCCGACGACTCGGGGAACTGGAGCGCGATGTTCGCGGCGATCGTCGACGGGTTGGCGCTGCTGATCAGGTTGAACGTGACCCCACCGGAGACCGACAGCACGATGGCCACGGCCATCGTCTCCCCGAGCGCGCGGCCGAGGCCCAGCATCGAGGCGCCGACGATGCTCGACCGGCCGAACGGCAATGCCGCCATGCGGATCATCTCCCAGCGGGTGGCGCCGAGCGCCAGCGAGGCCTCCTCGTGCAGGCGCGGCGTCTGCCGGAACGCCTCGCGCACGACCGCTGTGATGATCGGCAGGATCATCACGGCGAGCACGATGATCGCGACGAGCATCGTGCGGCCGGTGGCCGAAGGCGGGCCGGCGAACAGCGGGATGAACCCGAGGTTCTCGGAGAGCCAGTTGGCCGGCTCCACGGTCAGCGGCGCGAGCACGGTGAAGCCCCAGAGGCCGTAGATGATGCTGGGCACCGCGGCGAGCAGGTCGATGAGGTAGCCGAGTGCCTGCGCGATCCGGCGCGGCGAGTAGTAGGTGATGAACAGCGCGATGGCCACCGCGAGCGGGCTGGCGATGAGCAGCGCGAAGATGGCCGAGATGAGCGTGCCGAACAGCAGGGGCCAGACGTAGACCGCGACTCCCTTGCCGCCGGGGATGTCCTCGGCCGGTGCCGTCAGCGAGGGCCAGGCCTCGACGATCAGGAACGCGGCGACCCCGGCGAGGACCACGAGGATCAGTACGCCCGCCCCCGTGGAGGCGCCGGAGAAGATGCGGTCCCCAGGCCGAAGCGGCACCTTCTGTGCTTGCGGCCGGTCTGTGCTGGGGGGCACTTGGATTTCCCTTCTTACCCTTCTAACGCGTGTGTCCGGGTGGTCACCCGATCAGGTGACCACCCGGACGCTAGCCGTCTATCGTGCTCAGCCGGCCGCGGAGATGGCGTCGACCGCGGGCTTGATCTGCTGACGCAGCTGGTCGGAGATCGGGGCCGAGCCGGCCGCGTCGGCCGAGGCCTTCTGGCCCTCCGCGCTGATCATGTAGTTGAAGTACGACTTCACCAGTTCGGCCTTCTCGGCGTTGTCGTAGTTGGCGCAGGCGATGCCGTACGACACGAGGACGATCGGGTAGGTACCCGCCTCCGTGGTGTCGCGGGCCAGATCGTAGGCGAAGCTGTAGTCACCGCGGCCCTCGTGCCGCTGCGAAACGTCCAGCACCGCGGCGGCAGCCTCGGGCGAGTACTCGACGAACTGGTCGCCGACACCGACCTTGGCGGTGCTCAGCTCGCTGGCCTGGCTGGCGTCGGCGTAGCCGATGGTGCCGTTGCCGTTGGAGACGGCCTGCACCACACCCGAGGTGCCCTGGGCGGCCTCGCCACCCTGCACCGGCCAGTCACCGCTGACCTCGTGCGGCCAGTCGGCGGCGGCCGTGGCCTTGAGGTACTCGACGAAGTTCTCGGTGGTGCCGGACTCGTCGGAGCGGTTCACCGGGGTGATCGCGGTGTCGGGCAGCTGGACGCCGGGGTTGTCGGCGGCGATGGCCGGGTCGTTCCACTTCGTGATCTGCTGGTTGAAGATCTTGGCGATCGTGGCCGGCTTGAGGTTCAGCTGGTCCACGCCGTCGAGCTTGAAGATCACGGCGATGGGCGAAACGTAGGTCGGGATCTCGACGACCTCACCGCAGCGCTCCTTGGCCTTGGCCAGCTCGTCCTCGTCCAGATAGGCGTCGCTGCCGCCGAAGTCGGAGCCGCCGCTCACGAACTGCTCACGCCCGCCGCCGGAGCCGATCGGGTCGTAGTTGACCGTCACGTCGGGGTGCTGGCCGATGAAGCCGGCCTGCCACGCCTGCTGCGCGGCCTCCTGCGAGCTGGCGCCCGCGCCCGAGATCGTGCCCGAGAGGCCCGAGCCCTCGCCGCCGGAACCCGAGTTGTCACCCTGCTCGTTCGCGGAACCACAGGCCACCAAGCCGAAGGTGAGCGCGGCTGCCGCTGGGAGGGCGAAAACGCGGCCCAGGGTGGTACGCTTCACAGTTAACCTCTTCCGATTCTCCGCGGCAGGCAGAGGCCGCCGCTGGGGGATGCTCACGTGTCCGGACGCTATGGGCGGCACATGACACCGCAGGGCAGCGCGGGTGAACGAAGCATGAATGAAACCCGACGAAGAAACGACATCACAGCGACATAACGGGGACGTGACTGTGTGTTGTCCGGTTGAGTGAGCGCCGCCATACAGAACATGTCTTGCCGGTGATCGCCGCCACCCGTTGGCCGTGTCCGGTCAGATCTCGCTGCCGGTGTACCCGGGCATCCGGCCGGTGACGACGAACACGATGCGCCGGGCCACCGACACCGCGTGGTCCGCGTAACGCTCGTAGAACCTGCCGAGCAGGGTCACGTCGACCGCGGCCGCGACGCCGTGCGGCCAGTCCTTGTCCATGATCACGGTGAAGAGGTTGCGGTGGATGTCGTCCACCTCGTCGTCGTCGGCCTCGATGCTGCGAGCCGCCTCGATGTCCTTGGTGCGGATGACCTCCTCGGCCCTGCGGGCCAGCCGGACGTCGACCTCGCCCATCCGCGCGAAGGCGGACCGGACCTGCTCGGGGAGCACGGGATCCGGGTGCCGCCGCCGCGCGGCCTTCGCGACGTGCAACGCCAGGTCACCCATCCGCTCCAGGCTCTCGGCGGCGTGGAGAGCGGCGACGACGATCCGCAGGTCGGTCGCCACGGGCGCCTGCAGTGCCAGGAGGGCGTAGGCCTTCTCCTCGCAGTCGGCGCGCGCTTCGTCGACCTTGACGTCGTCGCTGATCACCTGTTCCGCCAGTTCGAGGTCGGAATCGAGAAGTGCTCGGGTCGCCCGCTCCATGGCGTCAGCGACCTGGCTCGACATGCCGGCCAGCCGATCGGCCAGGTTGTCGAGCTCTACGTGGTAAGCCTCGCGCATGCTGCAGACTCTACGACCCGGGCGGCACGCTCGCCGAATTCGGAAATGAACCGGGGGTGAACCCCGCTTAACACTTTCGGGGCGATCTTCTACGCCGGTTCGGGTGCCTCCGTGCCGTCGGCGACCTGCTGCTCACCGGCGCCGGGAGCGGGCGCCTCGGGTTCGTCGCCCGGAAGCGGGGTGTTGTCGATCAGCGCGCGGAAGAGCGCCTGGGTGTCGGCTTCGAGCAACACCTCGTTGCCCTGCTCGTTGGCCTCGCCGACCGTCGGCACGGTCATGAACTCCACCGCACCGGCGCTGAGGCCCTGCATGGACTGGGCCAGCGTCAGCAGTTGGTCGACGCCGATGTTCTCGCCGAACGTGGACGCCGCAAAGGCGTTGACGAAACCGGTGAGCTTGCCGACGTCGAGCAGCACGTCGCGGGAGAGGGTGGCTCGCAGCAGCGACGCCATGAACTCCTGCTGGCGTTGCATGCGGCCGTAGTCGGAGAAGGTCGGGTCGCCGTAGACCTTGCGGGCGCGGACGAAGTTGAGCGCCTGGTCGCCCTTGAGCACCACGTCACCGGTCTCGGCGATGATCAGGCCGAGTTCCTGGTCCTCCATCGGTTCGTCGACATGCACGGTCACACCGCCCACCGCGTCGACCATGCCCTTGAAGCCGTGGAAGTCGATGCCGACGAAATGGTTGATCGCCAGCCCGCTGATCTGCTGGATCACCTTGGTGACGCAGCGCGGCCCGCCGACCGTGAACGCCGAGTTCAGCTTCACGCCGTCAGCGGCCTCGACGACCTCGCCGTACTCGCCGGTCGCGGAGTCCCAGCGCTCGCACTCGGGCCGGGAGATCTCCAGGTCGCGCGGGAACGAGATCACGACCGCGCGCTTCCGGTCCTCAGGGATGTGGGCGAGCATGACCGTGTCGGAGCGGGCGCCGGGGATGCCGCTCGTGTCGCCCACGTTCTCCTCGGCTTCGGCGCCCTCGCGGGTGTCGGAGCCGATGATCAGGAAGTTCTCGTCACCGAGCTGGCCGGGCGCGTTGCGAATGGCGTCGGAGTTCTCGTCGAGCGCGGCGATCTCGTTGAACTGGGAGTTGAACCACGTCTTCGCGCCCCACGCGATGCCGGTCGCGACGAACACCAGGACGGCGAGCGTGATCGCGGTGATGCGGGCGGCCAGCAGCGTGCGGTGGTTGCGCCGTTCCTTCTTCTCCTGGAGGCGGGTCTGCGGCGCGGCCTTGCTCGCGTCCTCGTCGGCTTCCGCCTCGTCCTGCACTGGCGCCGAACCGCGCTGACCGACGACCGAGGTGGCGACGGTGACCACCCGGTGCAGCCTGGTGCGGGTCTGCTCGAAGCGGGCGACGAGCTTGTCGCGACGTTCTCTCCGTTCGCGCTCCTCGGCCTCGAGCTCGTCGTGCGCGGCGGAGAACCTGGCGAGCGAGTCGTCGATCTTGCGCTTGTACTTCGTGGTCTCGTCGACGGGCTCCAGCTGGTCCGTCATCGTCAGCCGGTCCTCGAGCGAGCGCTCGGGGGGCGGCTGCAAGGGGCGCCGAGGCCGGGGCGGCGCGACGGGACGCTTCGGCGGGGGCGGCGGCGTGTTGCCCGACCGCAGGCCGCCCTCGAGCACCGCGGCCACGTTCTTCGTGGGGAGGTCCGCCGGTGGCTCTGTTCGGGACGGTTCAGGCCGCCGTGGCTCCGCTCGCGCCGCGCTGGGGCGCGGAAGTTCCGTTCGTGTGGGCTCCGCTCGGAGGGCGTCGGGGTGTGGCGGCGGTTCCGTTCGCGCGGTCTCCGGGTGTGACGATTCCGTTCGCGCCGCGTCCGGGCGTGACGATTCCGTTCGCGCCGCGTCGGGCCGTGGGGGCTCCGTTCGCGCCGGTTCGGGGTGCGACAGCTCCGCCGCTATCGCCTCCGGACGCTGAGGCTTCGGACGCATCGGGCCCGGCCGTGGCGGTTCCGTTCGGAGCGCGTCGGGGCGTGACAGCTCCGTTCGCGGCGGTTCGGGGTGTGGAAGTTCCGTTCGTGTGGGCTCCGCTCGCAGCGCATCGTGGCGCGAGGGGCCCGTTCGCAGCGCTTCCGGGCGTGACAGCTCCGTTCGCGGGGGCTCGGGGCGTGGGGGCTCCGTTCGCGCTGGCTCGGGCCGTGGGGGCTCCGTTCGCTGCGGATCGACCCGCAGCGCGTCGGGGCGCATAGGCTCCGGCGGCTGGGGTTCCGCTCGCAGCGTCTCGGGGCGCATCGGTTCCGGTGCCAGCGCCTCCGGGCGCAGCGCGTCGGTGCCGTGCGCGTCCGCGCTTTGGCCGCGCCTGGGCTCGGGGCGTACGAGTTCCGCCCGCCTCGTGGCCTCGGCGCGGAGTTCCTGCCGAGCCTCGTCGAGGCGGGTGGGTTCGGGTCGGGGTTCCTGGCGGGGCGGAGGCGGTGCGGGTTGCCTGCGGGGCATGGCCGCCGGGGGGCGCTGGGCCGGTCGGGGGTACGGGCCCGAGCCCATCGGCTCCCGTCGTGGCGCCGCCGGTGGCGGGGTGTGCTTCGGGGCCGGGGGCGGCGCGGGAGGAGGGGGTTCCTCTCGACGCGGCGATACCTGTCGCCGGGGCCGTGCCGCGGTGGCCGGAGCTTCGGCGGCAGGCGGTGATTCCGGCGACCTCGTCTGTCTCGGGGGGAGCGGCCGTTCGCCGGTCTCGAACTGCGGCCGCCTGCCGGTGTGGCGGGCGACGACCTCGGAAACGCTGATACCGCCGTGCGTGTCCAGTGAGCGACGGCGCTTGCGCTCCGCGGCCTTGCGGTTCAGCTGGGCGCGCGCTCGCCATTCGTCGGCCTGGGATGTGCCGCCGGGATCGTCGCGGTCTTCGGACACGCACGCTCCCTTCACACTCTGGCTTTGGACACCCACGGATCTCTTGCTTGATCGTCCGGCGGACAGCGTTCGTTATCGTACGGATATCCGCCGTTCGTGACGACACCATGCCGTGACTTTTTTACGCAGAGTTGCCCTGGCTGAATTCACAACCACCGGCGAGGGATCAAGCCTCCACACCCTTCACGGGCATGGCCGAGTGGTGCGAGCACGGAGAGTGGGAACGAAGCGGACCTGACCGTGCTGACGATGGGCGACCAGATTGCGTCCCGCGCCCTTGGCCGCGTAGAGCATCACGTCGGCCTCCACCAGCTGTTCCTGTGGATCATGGCGCCGCCCAGGGTCACGGCGGAACGGTGCGACCCCGATGCTCACGGTCACCGAGAGTCCTGGCCGCACGTGGGACCAAGGGAACTCCGCCACACGCGCGCGTGCGCGCGCCGCGAGTGTGACGGCCTCCTCCGGCCGTACGCCGGGCGTGACGAGGACGAACTCCTCGCCGCCGTAGCGCGCGCAGAACGCATCAGGTGGGAGTGTTTCCTGCAGCAGGCCGACGACCCGCTGCAGCACCTGGTCGCCCACCCGGTGACCGAAGCGGTCGTTGATGTGCTTGAAGAGATCGAGATCGACCAGCGCCACCGATGGTGCGGTGAGCTCGGCGAGCCTGCGGTCGAGGTAGCGCCGGTTGTAGGTGGCGGTGAGCGCGTCGGTCAGGCTCTCGTGCCGGGCCTGCGCCCGTTCGCGGCGCAACCGCTCGACCTCCAGCCGGTACTGCTCGGGGATGTGCGGGTGCGCGCACTGGAGCTGGCCCGAGCGGGCCAGCTCCAGTGCGGACCGGAGGTGTTCGTAGGCGCGTCGCCAGTCCCCCTGCGCCGCGAGCTCGTTGGCGATCGACTCGTGGGCAGCCAGCAGCCCCTGGGGGTCGAGCGCCCCCGTTGCCGGGGCTGTCCGGTTCGAAGCCACCGCGTCCAGTCTCCTCGTCTCAGCCCCCGTGTGAGGGGTTGTCGTCTCGAGGGAGGGTTTGCTTTAGCGGTCGGATACGGCTGGAAAGCGAATATCGCTCAACCGGACTACGAGAGTGACCTAACGGTTACTGGGGCATTGCGGAGAGGTCCATGTACGTGACCTCCCACAGGTGACCGTCGGGGTCAGCGAAGCTGCGGCCGTACATGAAGCCGTGGTCCTGCGGCTCGTTCGCTGCCGAGCCACCGGACGAGAGCGCCTTGTCGCACAGTTCGTCCACTTCCTGTCTGCTTTCCGTGCCCAGCGCGATGATCGCCTCGGTCGTCTTCGTGGCGTCGGCGATGTCCTTCTGCGTGAACGTCTTGAAGAACGGCTCGGCCAGCAGCATCACGACGATGTCGTCGGTGATCACCATCGACGACGCGTTCTCGTCGCTGAAGTCCTTGTTCTGCGTGAACCCGAGTCCCGCGTAGAACTCGGTGGACTTTGCGAGGTCCTTGACGGGGAGGTTCACGAAGATCTGCTTGACCATGTTCGGGCCTTTCTTGGTTGGTGTCCCCTTGCTGGTGGGAGTAAGCTTTCTAAAAACAACCAAGCTTGTCAATAGACTTTGGTCTAGATCCGGAAGATCTTCGCGAACGTGGGGAACAGGGCCTCGTTCCCGTCCACGTGGACGCTGCCGTTGGCGACTGCCTCCTCGGGCGTCAGCTCACCCGCCATCACCGCTTTGATCGCGGGGCCGGTGCTGATCGTGACGTCCGCGCCACCCGTCAGCTCGCCCTCGGCCACGTCGAGCTTGCCGTTGTCGACGCGCACGCCGACGACAACGTCGCCCAGTCGCAACTCGAAGCCGGCCACGACGTCGCGGGCGTCCTCGGCGCGGAATGTCGAGCGCATGGCCATCACCATCGAGTCGGGCGTGACGATGTCGTCGGGTCCCGGCTCACCGAGCGTGCGCGCACCCCACCGGCCGAGTGCCAGGACGATGTCCTCGAGGTCCCTGCCGTACTCGGTCAGCTCGTACACCACCGAACCGTCGGGCCTCGGCAGCACGCGGCGCTCGACTACGCCTTCGCCCTCGAGCTGTTTCAGCCGGGCCGAGAGGACGTTGGTTGGGATCTTGGGCAGCCCACGCCTGAGGTCAGTGAAGCGTTTGGGCGCTACCAGAAGGTCCCGGATGATCAGCAGTGCCCACCGCTCCCCGACGAGGTCGGCGGCATGTGCCAGTCCGCAGAACTGCCCGTAGTGTCGCTTACCCATGGTATGAATTCTAGTGCAACATGCTCTTGTTGGATCGTGCTTGTTTTCGGCAACTGAAGCGGGTAGCGGCGTGCTGATCGAACTCGATGAACACCGGGTCGAGCTGACGGCCTACTGCTACCGCATGCTCGGCTCCGGCTTCGAGGCCGAGGACGCCGTCCAGGAGACGCTGGTGCGCGCCTGGCGCCACCGCGAGCGGTTCGACGCGGGCCGCTCTGGGCTGCGGTCGTGGTTGTACGCGATCGCCACCAACGTCTGCTTCGACATGCTCCGCAGTCCACAGCGCAGGGCGCGGGCGATGGACCTCGTGCCCGCTGCCCGGCCAGGGTCCGCGCTGGGACAGCCGCTGCCCGAGCACACGTGGGTGCAGCCGGTACCCGACAGCAGGATCCTGCCGCCGCAGGGCGACCCGGCAGAGCTGGCTGTGCTTCGCGAGAGCGTCCGGCTCGCGTTCGTCGCCGCCCTGCAACACCTACCGCCGAGACAGCGGGCCGTGCTGATCCTGCGCGACGTGCTGCGCTGGCGGGCCGACGAGGTCGCCGCGCTCCTCACGAGCTCCACGGCCTCGGTCAACAGCGCACTGCAGCGGGCGCGCGCGACGCTCGGCCGCGTCGATCTCGACGCAACGGGAGGCTTCGATCCGCTCGACGAGCGGCAGCGGGACCTGCTGGACCGCTACGTCGCCGCGTTCGAGAGACACGACATCGAGACGCTGGTCGCGGTGCTGCACGAGGACGCGACCATGTCGATGCCGCCGTTCACGTGGTGGCTCAGCGGCAGGGACGACATCTCCGCCGTGCTGCGCGTGCCCGGCCAGCCGTGCGAGCACGACCGCCTGCTGCCGACCATGGCCAACGGCTGTCCCGCGTTCGGCCAGTACCGCGACGGCACGGGTTTCGCGCTGGTCGTGCTGGAGCTGCGGGGCGAGCGCATCGCGAACACCACGACGTTCCTCGACGCGCCGAGGCTGTTCCCGTTGTTCGGGCTGCCGATGAGTTTTCCGGAGCCGGCTCGTACTACCTGAGCAACGACCGGAACAGGCCGGAACAGGAGCTGGTGACGATGGCCGAGTACGTGGATCTCGACGGGGTGCGCACCTGGTACGACGAGCGCGGTGACGGGGAGCCGCTGGTGCTGCTGCACGGCGGGTTCGGCGACGCGCGAACCTTCAGCGGCAATCTCGACGCGCTGGCCGACCGCTTCCACGTCTACCTGCCCGAGCGCAGGGGGCACGGGCACACACCCGACGTAGAGGGTCCGCTCACGGTCTCCGTGATGGCCGAGGACACCATCGCATTCCTGGAGAAGGTGGTGGACGGGTCCGCCCGGCTCGCCGGGTACAGCGCGGGGGCGTCGGTGGCACTCGCGGTGGCGCTGCGGCGGCCGGATCTCGTGGAGCGGCTGGTGCTGGTCAGCGGGGCGTACGACCTCGACGGCATGATCTACAGCCCGCGCGACGGCGTCGGTGAGCTGCCACCGGAGTTGGTGCGGATGTACGCGGAGGTGTCGCCCGACGGCGTCGACCACCTGCCCGTGGTGATGGAGAAGATCGCGAGGGCGGCGAGGGAGGAGCCTGGATTCACCGAGGCCGACCTGGCCAGGATCGTCTGCCGGACGCTCGTGCTGGTCGGCGACGACGACCTGGTGACGCTGGAACACACGATCGCGCTGTACCGCGGGATCCGGGACTCGGAGCTGGCGGTGGTGCCGGGCACCTCGCATGTGCTGCTGCTGGAGAAGCCAGCGCAGTGCAAGGCGATCGTCGCGGAGTTCCTCACCGGCGAGACGGTGCCGACGATCATGCCGATCCGGCGGGGTGGCTCAGCCGCCTGAGTGCATCAGGTCGGCGCCCTCGGGCACGCACGGGTCGTCGGGGTCGTCGAGCCAGCCGTGGGGCAGGGTGACCTTGCCCGGCGAGCCCTGGCGGCCCCTCGGCCCGAGCGCGTCGGTGGGGAACGGCGCTTGGTGGTCGAGGCGGGCGATGAGGTCGTCGAGCTCGGCGAGGCTGCTGACCATCGCGAAGGAGCGCCGCAGCTCCGAGCCGATCGGGAAACCCATGAAGTACCAGGCCATGTGCTTGCGCAGGTCGCGCATGGCCTTGCCGGCTCCGTCGTGCTCGATGAGCAGCTCGGCGTGCCTGCGCAGGACGCGGGCGACCTCGCCCAGGTTCGGTCCCTCGGGCAGCGGCCTGCCCGCGAAGGCGGCCTCCAACTCGCCGAACAGCCACGGCCTGCCGAGGCAGCCCCGGCCCACCACAACGCCGTCGCACCCGGTCTCGGCCACCATGCGCAGCGCGTCGTCGGCGGTGAAGATGTCGCCGTTGCCCAGCACCGGGATGGTGGTGACGGCCTCCTTGAGGCGCGCGATGTGGGACCAGTCGGCTTGCCCCGAGTAGCGCTGGGAGGCGGTGCGGGCGTGCAACGCGACGGCCGAGGCGCCCTCGGCCTCGGCGATGCGCCCGGCGTCGAGGTAGGTGTGGTGCTCGTCGTCGATGCCGACGCGGAACTTCACGGTCACCGGTACCCCGGCCGGCTCGGCGGCCTCGACGGAGGCGCGGACGATGTTGCCGAAGAGCGTGCGCTTGTAGGGCAGCGCCGCGCCGCCGCCCTTGCGGGTCACCTTGGCGACGGGGCAGCCGTAGTTCTGGTCGATGTGGTCAGCGAGCCCCTCGCCGACGATGATCTTGACGGCCTCGCGCATGGTCTTCGGGTCGACGCCGTAGAGCTGCATCGAACGCGGGTACTCGCCCGCGGCGAAGGTCATCATGTGCATCGTGCCGGGGTGACGCTCGACCACGGCACGGGCGGTGATCATCTCGCACACGTACAGCCCGGCGCCGTACTCCTGGCACAGCTGACGGAACGCGACGTTGGTGATGCCCGCCATGGGGGCGAGCACGACCGGAGGATCGACCTCGTACGGGCCGATCTTCAGTGCGGGCTTGCTCAGGGTGGCGGTCACGCCTCCATTGTCACTGGTGACGCACGACACATGGGGCCGGGCTCAGGCCATCCGCAGTGAAGGCCACCTTCACTGCGTTGATCGGACCCAGCGGCGCGCAGCGGCTCCGTTTGGTGTCGGAGGGGACGGGTGGGCGCAGCATGGTGGCCTTCACGGCGGTTGGGTGGGATTGGTGCCATAATGGCACCATGAAACGCATGAACCTTCGCGACGTGCCCGACGAGGTCTACGACGCATTGGCCGTAGGAGCGGCGGCCAGGAGGCAGTCGTTGAACGCCTTCGTGGTGGATCGCCTGGCCGAGGTCGCCCAGGTGCTGAACGTTGCCGACTACGTGGCGTCTTACGAGCCGGTGCGGGGAACCGGTGTCTCGCTCGACGACGCGGCCGCGGCCGTGCGCGATGTGAGAGAGGTCTCGTGAGCCTTGCGGTTGTCGACGCCTCGGTGCTGGTCGCCTTCTACGCGGCTGACGACGTGCGTCGCCCGGAGACGGCGGCTCACCTGTCCTCTGGGAACGCGCTCTTCGCACCGGCGCATCTGGACGCCGAGGTCATCTCGGCATTGCGAGGCATGGCCAGAGGTAACGCCGTGTTGTCGAGCGCAGTGCCCGGAGCCCTTCGGCATCTGGCGCACTTCCCGGTCCGCCGCATGCCCATCGCGCCGCTGCTGGAGCGGATGTGGGAACTACGCGACAACGTCACGGCGTACGACGCGGCATACGTTGCGCTCGCCGAACGCTTGGACGGCACGCTGATCACCTGTGACGCGAAGCTGGCGGCCGCTTCGGGTGCACGGTGCGTGTTCGACCTGATCACCTGACTTGCCTCGGCCAGGCCTACCGCAGTGAAGGCCACCTTCACTGCGTTGATCAGACACAGCGGCGCGCAGCGTCTCCGTTTGGGTGGTAGTTGGGGGAGACGGGTGGGCGCAGGCATGGTGGCCTTCACTGCAAGCGCCGACGGACCTACACCGCGGCCTACGACGCCGCCTAGAAGTTCACGTTCACGCACGCCAGCCGCGCGCCGGCACCGCCCGCCTCGCCCGGGGCGCTCGACGTGTGGTGCTCGTGGATCACGACCGAAGCGGGCCGCCGCTCGCCGTAGGACCAGTCCACGTGTGACAGGGCGAGCCCGGTGCCACGGGCGTCGGTGGTGAAGTCGAGCCAGACCTCGTTGTCCGGGTTGGCGTACGCGGGGTCGGTCGAGGGGCTCACCGGGTCCTGCACGTGCTGGAAGTGCGGCCCGGCATCGGTGCCCGTCGCGCCGCACGGCTTGGTGTGGACGTGCGCGCCGTAGTGCCGTTCCGGCACGAGCCCGGTGACGGCGAGCTTCGTGGTGGTGCCCAGCGCTGGCGTGGACAGTGAGAACACGCCCGCCCTCGCGCCCTCGGGAACGAGCTCGGGGTCGTAGGTCGACGCGGTGCGGCCCTCGGTGTACTGGCCGAACGTGCCGTGCGCGGTGGCCACGGGGTTGTGCGCCGGTGCCGCCGCGGCCTGGCCTCCCCCGGCGAGCAGGATGGCCGCGAGCGCGCCGGTGGTGGTGAACAGTGCGAATGGGGTTCGGGGCTTCATGCCTCGTGCTTATCCAGCGCGCTGGGCGGGCCGCAACCCGATCACACTGTCGAGTGATCTCACGGTGTGGACCACCTGATCGGCAATGCTCGTAGCCTGGACCGGTGACAACAACAGAGGGGGCCAGGACCGACCGGACGTGGCTGGTCGCGCTCGCGGCCGCGCTGTGGGGAACGGACGGATTGCTGCGGCTGGGCCTCGCCGAGCAGCTGCCCGCGAGCACGGTGGTCTTCTGGGAGCACCTGCTCGTCGCGGTGGTGCTGCTGCCGTTGCTGCCCTCGGCCTTGCGTGCCCTCGCCAGGTGCGGGCCGCGCGAGTGGATCGCCGTGCTCGTGATCGGCGGCGGGGCGTCCGCGCTCGCCACCGCGCTGTTCACCGCCGCCTTCCAGGTCGGCGACCCGGTGACACCCCTGGTGCTGCAGAAGCTGCAGCCGGTGTTCGCGGTGCTCGCCGCGTGGGTGGTGCTCGGCGAGCGGACGAGGGCCGGGTACCTGCTGTTCGCCGTTCCCGCGCTGCTCGGCGCGTGGTTGCTGGCTTTTCGCGAGCCGCTGGACGTCGAGATCGCCGCGGCGAAAGCGGCGTTGTTCTCCGTCGGGGCCGCGGCGCTGTGGGCGGCCGGGACCGTGCTCGGCAGGCTCGTCTCGGCCAAGCTGAGCTCACGCGACGTGACCACGCTGCGCTTCTCGGTTGGACTTCCGTTCGCGGGATTGATCGTCGCCTATCAGGGGGATACTTACGCGGTGAGTTGGGACAACGCATGGGGACTCGCGCTGCTGGCGTTCGTGCCAGGGCTGCTCGCGTTGAGCCTGTACTACGTGGGCCTTCGCTCCACTCCGGCCGCCCGCGCGACGCTTGCCGAGCTCGCGTTCCCCGTCACCGCAGCCGTAATCGGGGTGTCCTTCTTGGACGCCACGCTCTCTCCGACGCAGTGGCTCGGCCTCGGCGTAGTGGTCATCGCCGTCACCGGCCTCGGCTGGCACGAACGCGTACGTCGCAAGCCGGTCGTGGTGGAACGGCAACCAGCCGGTGCCGCGCCATGAGTGCCACCGACAACGAGCCCCGGCACCAGCAGCTCGCACGCAACGTCAACGAGCTGCTCGGCGAGCTCCGCGTGGCGCAGGCGGGCGTGCAGATCCTCTTCGGCTTCCTGCTCGCGGTGGCGTTCACCGGGCCGTTCCGCGACGCGAGTGGGTTCGAGAAGGCCGTCCACCTCGTCACCGTTCTGTTCACCGTGGCCAGCACGGCCTTGCTCACGGCTCCGGCGGCCTGGCACCGGGTGCTGTTCCGCGAGGGCAGGCGCAGCGAGATCCTGCGCGTCGGCAACCGGATGGTGATCGCGGGCCTGATCTGCCTGTCGATCGCGGTGACGCTCACGGTCGCCCTGATCGCGAAGGTGATCTACGGCCCGGTGCTGATGGCGGTGTTCGGGGTGCTCGTCGGCGTGCTCTTCGCCGTGGTGTGGTTCGTCATCCCGCGGCGCCTTTGACGCTCTCGCGTCCTGCGCACGCGGCCGTGGAGCCCCGCACGATCAGCTCTGGCTGGAACAGGTACTCGCCCGTGGGCACCTCGGCGCCGGCGATCTCGTCCAGCAGCGTGCGCACGGCGGCCGTCGCCATCGCGGGCACCTGCTGCTGGATCGTGGTGAGCGGCGGATCGGTGAACGCGATCAGCGGCGAGTCGTCGTAGCCGACCACCGAGAAGTCCCTCGGCACCGCGAGCCCGCGCTTCCTCGCGACCCGGATCGCGCCGAGCGCCATCAGGTCACTACCGCACACCACCGCGGTGCAGCCCTGTTCGAGCAGGAACCACGTCGCTGAATGCCCGCCCTCCACGGAGAACAGCGAGTGCACGATGAGCTTGTCGGCGTCGTCGGGGCTGCCGAGCACCGGTGCCATCAGCCGCCGGAACTCAGCGGCCTTGCGCTGCGCGGGCACGAACCGCTGCGGCCCCACCGCGAGCCCGATGCGCTCGTGCCCCAGCTCCCGCAGGTGCGTGATCGCGAGCTGCACCGCCGTGCCGTCGTCGTCGGAGAAGAACGGCGCCCGCACGCCCGGCGCGTGCCCGTTGAGGAACACCACGGGCAGCCCGCTCTCGATGAGCCGCGTGTAGCGGTCGTGGCGCGCGGTGGTGTCGGCGTGCAGGCCCGAGACGAACACGATCCCGGCGACGCCGCGCTCGGTGAGCGTCTCGATGAACTCGTCCTCGGTGGCCCCGCCAGGGGTCTGCGTGCACAACACCGACGTGTACCCGCGCATCGCCAGCGTCCGGTCGATGACCTGCGCGAACGCCGGGAAGATCGGGTTGTCCAGCTCGGGGATGATCAGGCCGATCAGCCCGGCGCTGCGCTGCCGGGACCGCGACGGCCGCTCGTAGCCGAGCTGGTCCATCGCGGCCAGCACGGCCTGCCGGGTCGACGCGGCGACGCCCGGCCTGCCGTTGAGCACGCGGCTCACCGTCGCCTCGCTCACCTTGGCCAGCTCGGCGATGTCCGCGTGCCGCACGGCGTCGAGACCTCTATCGGGCATGGGTGTCTTCTTCTCCGGTCCACCACGCCGCGCTCGACGGCGGCAGCGTGACGGTCTGCTCGTTCGCTTCCAGCTCGGGCTCCTGCGTACTCGACAACAGTAACCGGCCTGGTCGCGGCAGCTGGACCGGCGAAGAGCCGAAGTTCACGGTGCACGTGAACGACGGTCCGCGCCGGAACGCCAGCACGTCCGGCTCCGACTCCAGCCATTCCAGGCCGTCCACGGGCAGGTCGCGGCGCAGCCGCAGCGCCTCGCGGTAGAGCGACAGCGTCGACGCGGGATCGTCGCGCTGCGCCTCGACGGTCAGTGCCGCCCAATCCCTCGGCTGCGGCAGCCACGACGACGCGCCGAAGCCGAACGGCGGCTCGCCACCCGACCACGGGATCGGCACCCGGCAGCCGTCGCGGCCGCGTTCGGTGTGCCCGGAGCGTTCCCACTTCGGGTCGGCCAGCACCTCCTCCGGCAGGTCCGTCACCTCGGGCAGGCCCAGCTCCTCACCCTGGTAGACGTAGGCCGAGCCGGGCAGCGCGAACGTGAGCAGCGCGGCGGCGCGGGCCCGGCGCAGGCCCGGTTCCCCGCCACCGAAGCGGGTCACGTGCCGCTCGATGTCGTGATTGGACAGCACCCACGTGCTCGCGGCTCCCACACCCGCGACCGCGGCGAGCGAGTCATCGATCGTGGTGCGGAACTCGTGGGCCGACCACCCGGCCTGCGCGTAGTGGAAGTTGAACGCCTGGTGCAGCTCGTCGGGCCGCAGGTAGAGCGCGAGCCGGTCGGCGCCGCGCACCCACGCCTCCGCTACACCGATCCGCTCGCCGGGGTAGGAGTCGAGGATCTTGCGCCACTCCCGGTAGATCTCGTGCACGCCGTCCTGGTCGAAGTAGGGCAGCTCGACGACCGTGAGCAGGCCGCCCTGATCTGTGCACTGGGCGTCGGGCAGGCCGTCGGCCTTCACCAGCCCGTGTGCCACGTCGATGCGGATGCCGTCGACGCCGCGGTCGAGCCAGAACCTCAGGATGCTCTCGAACTCGGCGTGCACCTCGGCATGCTGCCAGTTCAGGTCGGGCTGCCCGGGGTCGAACAGGTGCAGGTACCACTGGCCGTCGTCGACCTGTGTCCATGCCGGGCCGCCGAACATCGACTCCCAGTCGTTGGGCGGCCCGCCATCCCGGCCCTCGCGGAAGATGTACCGCTCGCGGGCGGGCGAGCCAGGCCCCGCGGTGAGGGCCTCGACGAACCACGGGTGCTGCGAGGACGTGTGGTTGGGCACGATGTCCACGATCACGCGCAGGCCGAGCCCGTGTGCGTCGGCGATCAGCGCCTCGGCGTCGGAGAGCTGCCCGAACAACGGGTCCACGGTGCGGTAGTCGGCCACGTCGTACCCGCCGTCGGCCATGGGCGAGGCGTAGAACGGCGTGAGCCACACGGCGTCCATGCCGAGCCCGGCGATGTGTCCGAGCCGGTCGCGCACCCCGGCGAGATCCCCGACGCCGTCGCCGTTGCCGTCGGCGAAGCTGCGCACGTAGACCTGGTAGATCGCCGCGTTCCGCCACCACTGCTGGGCCATGAGGCTCCTTTCTCCGCTTAGCTCTTGACTCCGCCGGCCGTCAGACCGGCGACGAGATGGCGCTGGACGAGGAAGAACACCACCGCTGCGGGCACCATCACCAGCACCGAGCCCGCGGTGAGCAGTCCCCACTCCGCCTTGAAGTCACTGACGAACGTGGCCATACCGACCGGCAACGGGTAGCGGTCCTCGCTCTGCATGAACACGCCCGCGAACGCGACCTCGCCCCACGCCGTGACGAACGCGTAGAACACCGTCACCGAGATGCCGGGCCGGGCGAGAGGCACGATCAGCCGCCAGAACGTGCCGAACGGGCTCAGCCCGTCGATGCGGCCCGCCTCGTCGATCGCCACCGGGATCGTGTCGAAGTAGCCCTTGAGCATCCACGCGCAGTACGGCACAGCGATGGTGCACTGCGCGAGGATCAGTCCCGCGTATGAGTTGAGCAGGCCGAGGTCGGACAGGACATTGTAGAGCGGCACGATCAGCACCGCGGCCGGGAACATCTGTGTGACGAGGAACAGCCACATCAGCGGGCGCTGGCCCGGGAACCGCATGCGTGACGCCGCGTAGCCCGCGGTCGCCGAGATGAGCACGCCGATGAGCGTGGTGCCCGTCGCGACGATCAGCGAGTTGCCGAACCACGTCAGGAACTGCGTGTCGCCGAGCACCTGGCCGTAGTTGCCGAGGCCCAGCGCGCCGAGCTCACCCGGCCGCGCCCAGGTGTCGCGGTCGGTCTTGAGCGACGTCAGCACCACCCACGCGATCGGGAAGACGGCGATCACGCTCGCGCCGACGAGTGCGGTGTGCAGGCCGGTGGAGGCGAGCCTGCTCCGTTGGTCGCGCGCCCTCATCCCAGCACCTCGCTCGTCTGCCGCTGCAGCCAGCGGCGGTACAGGAAGGCGAACACCACGAGCATCGACGCGATGATCGCGCCGTACGTCGCCGCGCCCGCGTAGTCGCGAATACCCTGGAACGCCCGTTCGTAGGCCTCGGTGACGAGGATGTTCGTCGCGCCGCCGGGGCCTCCGCCGGTGAGCAGTGCGATGACGGGGAACTGGTTGAACGTCCAGATGGTGCCGAGCAGGATCACGGTGCCCGACACCGGTCGCAGGCCGGGCAAGGTCACGGCGCGAAACCGCTGCCACGGTGACGCGCCGTCCATCTCGGCGGCCTCGTAGAGCTCCTTCGGCACCGTCTGCAGCCCGCCGAGGAGCGCCACCATCATGAACGGCACGCCGAGCCAGACGTTGACCATGATCACCGAGACCTTGGCGGCGAGCGGCTGTCCCAGCCAGTCGACGCCGGGGATGCCGACCACGTTCAGCACGGCGTTGAGCAGGCCGCCCTCGTCGTTGAGGATGAGCCGCCAGCCGAACGCCGCGACGAACGGCGGCACCGCCCACGGCAGGATGAGCAGCATCCGGTACAGCGTGCGCATCCGCAGCGCCCGGTTGAGCAGTAGCGCGAGCCCGAGGCCGATCGTGTAGTGCAGTGCGACGCAGATGACCGTCCACTGCACCGTCCACAGTAGCCTCGGGTAGAACGCGCCGTCGGCGCCCGAGAGCACGGAGAAGTAGTTCTCCAGGCCGATGAACTCGTAGGTAGCCGGGATCTCGTTGACGCCGATCGTGCGGCCGCTGTTCATCTCCGTCGCGTTGGTGAGCGAAAGGTAGACGCCGTGGGCCAGCGGGTAAAGCACGAGCACCGCCAGCACCAGCACCACCGGCGTGACCATGGCCCACGCGTACCAGTGCCTGGCGAGGAAACCGCGAACCGGCCGCCGGGGCGGCACCGGCGCGGGTGCCGCCTCGGCGCGGGCCGAAAGGGTGGTGGTCATGACTCGAAGCCCGGCACGGCGCCCTTCGCCTTCTGCTGCGCCTGCCGCAGACCGTCCGCAATGGACACCTGGCCGCCGATGATCCGTTCGTAGAACGGGGTGAAGATGTCGTAGAGGTCCCCGGCGCCGGGAGCGGGCGGGCGCGGAGCCGCGCCCTCGAGCGGTTGCCGGAACGCCGAGATCACGGTGTTCTGCGCGATCTCCGGCCGCTCGTACACGGACCTGCGCGTGGGCATCGTGTTGTTCTCCGCTGCCGCGTACGCCTGGCTCTCGGCTGAGTTGATGAACTCGACGAAGAGGTACGACGCCGCGAGGTTCGGCGAGCCAGCGTAGACCACCAGGTTGTGCCCGCCGACCGGTCCCGCCTGGCCCTTCGGTCCCGCGGGAACCGTTGCCACGCCGAGGTTCTCCGGGTCGGCGAACGCCTTGCCGGTGAGCACGTCGGAAACCGCCCACGGGCCGTTGATGATCATGCTGGTGGTGCCGGCCTTGAAGCCGTTCAGCATGTTCGTGTACTTGTTGGCGCTCGTGTCGGTGGCCCCGGTGCCCTCGGCGGTGAGGTCCCGCACGGTCTCGATCGCGGCCGTCACCTCGGGGCTGTCGATGGTGATCTGCTGGCTGTCCATGTCGACGACGTCGCCGCCCTGGCCGTAGATGAACGGCAGCAGGAAGTAGGCGTCGGCGTTGACGAACACCCCTGTCGTGCCGGGAATGGCCTGCTCCAGCTTGCGGGCGGCGGTGCGCAGGTCGTCCCACGTCCTTGGCGGTTCGGCGATGCCAGCCTTCGCGAAGTGCTCCTTGTTGTAGAGCAGGCCGAGCGTGTCGGTGACCTCGGGGACGCCGTAGGTCTTGCCCTCGTAGGTGTTGCTCAGCATCGGCGTCTGCAGGTAGTCGTCGGAGTCCTTCAGCGCGGGCGTGCCGTCGAGGGGCTGGAGGTAGCCGAGTGCGGCGAAGGTGGGGGTCCAGCCGACGTCGGCGCGCATCACGTCGGGTGCGCCGTCACCCGCCTGCGCGGCGGTCTTGAACTTGTCGTCGGCACCGTCGAACGGCACGTTGACGTAGTTGACGTCGATGTTCGGGTACTTCTGCTCGAAGCGCGCCACCAGCTCCCTGAACGCGGGTGCCTCGTTGGTGGCGTCGGAGGTGTCCCACCACGTGACGGTGCCGGTGACGGACTGCGGGTTCTCCGCGGCCTGCCTGGCCGCGTCGGCCTGGTCGGCGCCACCGTCCCCGCCGCACGCTGCGAGCGTGAGCGAGACGGCGGCGACCGCGGCCAGTGCCGTGCACCTGCGATGGACAGGTCTGTTCTGCCGCGTCGACCAGGCGCGACGGAGTGCTCTGTTCATGGCTCTCCTCGTTGAGACCGGGGGATGTCCGGAACGTTAGCGAGGAGTTGCAGGTTCTTGCAAGAACTTGCAGAAACTTTCAGTCGATCCCTTTCAAGAGGTTGCGCTCGGCATACCAGTCGACCACCTCGTCGGCCAGCGCGGTGCGCCAACAGCAGTGAAGGCCACCATCACTGCGTTCAACGCAGGCATGGTGGCCTTCACTGCGGTTGGTCGGTGCGGTTGGTCGGTGCGGGTGGTCGGCGAGCGTGATCGCCCGGTACGGCGGCTCGGCGTCGCCGCAAAAGCCGCTCCCCAAGGCCACCTTTGTTGCGTTGAGCGCAACAAAGGTGGCCTTGGGGAGCGTTGCAGGCGTCAGTTCGCTGACGGACCCTCGTCCGCGAGGTACGGGTGCAGCGCCTGTGCGTCGGTGAGGTGGGCGTAGGGCCGGAACCACGCCATCGGGTCGGCCTCGGTCGCGCCCGTGCCGTCGTAGAGGGCCTCGTGGTCGCCGTCCTCGAATGCCTTGTCGTCGAAGATCGCGAGAATCTCGGCGATCCGGTCCTCGTCCATCACCTCGGCCATGTCGAGCTCCAGCTCGGCTCGCGACTTGGCGATGTGCAGCGCGAGCGCCTCGGCCATGGACAGCGGCGCCGTCCACTCCGCCTGGGTCAGGCGGTGCCCCAGTATCGCGGCGGCGACGAGGAACTGCTTGGCGAACAGCGCGGTGTATTGGTCGGCGTACTGCTGCGGCAGCTCGTCGAGCGCCCACAGCACGTCGACCTCGTCCGCTGTCGTGTCCTCGTCCTCTAGCAGCTGGATGTCGCCGAACAGCTCGTCGATCAGCATCTCGACGCCGTGCGCGATCGCACCGGCGACGTAGCGCGCCTCCTCCTCGGTGACGTCACCACCGTCGGTGTGCCCGAACGCCTCGGGCCCGAAGGCGCGCACGTAGGCGGCGGCCTCGAGCAGCCGCTCCCTTCGCTCGGCCAGTTCGTACTCGGTGAGCGGCTCGGGCCCGGCCTCGTCCTCAGGCTCCTCCTCGGCGGCCAGCGCGCTCTCGAGCTGGTCGTCGGTGGCGGTCACCGCGCAGTGTTTGACCTGCCAGCCGTCGAGCAGCTCGGTCTCCTCCAGCAGCTGCTCGAGCACGGCCCTGGTCGCGTCCTCGGCGAACACCAGCGCGGGCGCGTCGAGCAGCCAGCTCACGTTGGCGCCGCCCAGGTGGGCGTGCACGGAATGCTCGACGGGGCTGATCTCCACCCCGTCGGGGCCTTCGATGCTCGCGAGGCGGCTCAACCTCGTGTCCAGCAGCGCGACGACGCCGATCTGCTGGAGCGGGTCCAGGTCAGGGGCGCCTGCCGGAGAGGTGAGCTCGGCCGTGAGTTGGTACTCCACGTGCGCAGTTTGGCACGCCGGGCGCGGCGTCAGCTCGTCAGGCCGAGTTTGGCCAGCTCGACCCGCGAGGCGACGCCGAGCTTCGGGTACGCCTTGTAGAGGTGGTAGCCGACGGTCCTCGGGCTGAGGTACAGCTGGGCGCCGATATCACGGTTGCTCAGTCCCGTGGCGGCCAGCCGGACGATGCGCAGCTCCTGCGGGGTCAGGCGTTCGGCCAGCTCGGGCGCGTGCGCCTTGGCGCCGAGGCTCTCGCCGGTGGCGCGCAGCTCGGTGCGCGCGCGCTCGGCCCACGGCCGCGCGCCCAGCCGCTCGAAGATCGTCAGCGCCGACCGCAGCAGTGTCCTCGCCTGGCCGGGATGCCGCTCCCGGCGCAGCCACTCGCCGTGGAGCAGCTCAGTGCGAGCCCGCTCGAACGGCCTGCCCGGCTCGGCGTGGTGCAGCTCGACGGCGCGCGCGAAGAGCCGTGGCTCGCCCAGCAGCGCTCGGCAGCGCAGCGCGACGGCAAGGGCCCACGGCTGCCCATTCCGCTCGGCCCAGGTGGTGAACGCCACGACGGCGTCGCCGACCTGGTCGGCCCTGCCCGCCCTGACGGCTGCCTCGACCATCGTGGGCACGGCCTCCACGGTCTCCAGCCGTTCGGGGCCGGGCAGCAGCGCGGCGAGCCGGTCGAGTGCGGCGTCGGGCCTGCCGAGTCCCAGGTCGAGCAGGCTCAGCGCGACGGCGGCCTGGACCGGCGGTGCCTCACCGGCGAGCGCGGTGGTCCTGGGCTCGTCGCCCTCGATGGCGGCCAGCGTGGCCAGCACCCCCGCCAGTTCCGCGGCGCTCTGGTGCTGCCCGATGTCGGTCGCGAGTCGCCTGCCCTCGGTGGCGCTCGCGAGCGCGGCACCGTGGTCGCCGAGGTGCAGCTCCGTTCGCGCCACGACGGCGAGTGCCCGCGGCAGCACCCCGGCCGCGGCCTCCCCCCTGCTGTCCCGGGTGACGCTCAGCGCCAGTTCGTGCGCCTTCGTGTGGTCGCCGAGCAGGAGGTGCCAGCCCGCGACAGCGGTGCGCCCGCGCAGCGCCAGCGGCTGGTCGGTGCAGGCGAGCGGCAGCTCCGCGTCATCGAGCACTTCGCGCAGTGCCCGGATGGCGTCGGGTACGGCTCCGTTCGCGGCGGTGGCGAGAGCGCGGGCACCGCGGGACTCGGGCAGCTGGAGGGCTTCCGCCGTCTCCGCGGCCCTGGCGGCCGCACCGGCTTCACCCGCCGCGAGCGCCGAGGCTGCGGCCCAGAACAGCAGCTTGCCCGCCATCTCGGGCTCCCGCTCCGCCACGGACGTTGCCGTGTCCACCAGGATCTGCTGGGCCTCGGCGGGGCGGGCGAAGTCCTCGGCGAGCGTCGCGTGGATCAGCGCGGGCCATGCGCTCTCCACGGGGTCGGTGAGCTGGGCCGCCGCTTGCCGGACCAGCGAGCACGCGCGGTCGAGCTGGCCGGCGTCGGCCGCCGCGCGGGCGGCCTCAGTGAGGCGCCTGCCGCGTTCCCGACGGTCCGGACTGAGGTCGGCGGCCCGCTCGTACGCCGCCGCGACCGCGCTGTACCCGCCTCGGGCGCGGGCGTGCTCGGCGCTGCTCTCCAGTGCGCTCGCCACCGACTCGTCGGGCCCGGTGCTCGCCGCCGCCAGGTGCCACGCGCGCCGGTCGGCGTCGCCGTGGTCCTCGAGCACCTGCGCGAGCGCCTGGTGCGCCGCGATCCGCCGCCACATGCTCGCGGTCCGGTACGCCGCCGTGCGCGCGAGCGGGTGCCGGAAGCCGATGCAGTTGTCGGTGAACATGAGCAGCTCGGCGTCCTCGGCGACGTGCAGGTCCTCGGCAGACGCGCCGAGCAGGCCCGCCGCGGCGAGGACGGTTCCCGTGTCGCACGTGCCGTCGGCGGCGGCGACGAGGAGCAGCGTCCTCGTGCTCTCCGGCAGTGCCGCGATCCGGTCCGCGAACGTGTGCTGGATCTTGCTGTGGGTGGGCAGTTTCGCCACGTCGTACGGCGACTCCGTGGCGCGGCCATCGCGCTGGGCCGCCGCGAGCTCCAGCAGCGCGAGCGGGTTGCCGCACGCCTCCTCGGCGATCCGGTCGCGGACGTGCCGGGGCAGGTCGCCCGCCCGCTCGGTGAGCAGCTCGTCGGCCGCCTCCGGGGAGAGACCGCCGAGCCGCAGCTCGGCGACACCCGGTGCCGGGAACGGCGGCGCGTACAGGTCGCGGGCCGCGAACAGCAGCATCACGCCCTCGGTGCCGAGCCTCCGCGCGGCGAACAACAACGCGTCGGTGGACGCCTCGTCGAGCCAGTGCGCGTCGTCGACCACGCAGAGGACCGGCCGCGTCCTCGCCAGCCGCGTGAGCAGCCCCAGCACGGCGAGCCCGATCGTGAACCGGCCGGCCGCCTCTCCGGAGCCCGTGCCGAGCGCGCAGCCGAGGGCCCGCGCGTGTGGTTCGGGCAGCGCGTCGATCTCGGCGAGCACGGGGCGAAGGAGCAGATGCAGACCCGCGAAGGGCAGCTTCGCCTCGGTCTCGATGCCCGCACCGCGCAGCACCAGGAAGTCGGTCGCGGCATTCGCGGCCTGGCCGAGCAGCGCCGACTTCCCGATGCCTGTCTCACCGCGAACGACGAGCGCCGTGCTGCGCCCGGCGCGGGCGTCGTCGAGGTGCCTGCCGAGCAGGGTCGTTTCCCCGGTGCGGCCGAACAGTGCGGAGGTCGCCGTCAACGTCATGCGCCCCAGGGTGCAAGCTCGACTTTGGTCGAGGTCAAGCATGCACGCTGGGGCGCTGGTCAGGCGGCATACGGGCGCGTCGCGCGGGCCTGCTTCAACGCGGAGCCCCACCACGCGAGCTGGTTGAGCATGCCCCTCGCGGCGGCGTTGGCGGAGTCGGCGTCGTGCGGGACGCCGTCCTCGGTGAAGCGCTCCCAGAAGTTGTGGAAGCTGATCGTGTCGCGCACGGTGGCCGCGTGCAGCTCGGCGAAGACGGTGCGCAGGTGCTCCACCGCTCGCAGGCCGCCGCCCATCCCGCCGTAGGACACGAAGCCGACCGGTTTCGCCTGCCATTCCTTGGCGTAGTGGTCGATCGCGGTCTTCAGCGAGGCCGGGTAGCTGTGGTTGTACTCGGGGGTCACCACGACGAACGCGTCCGCCGACGCCAGCCGCTGCGCGAGGCTGCCCGCGTCGGCGGAGCTATCCAGCGAGTTGTGCAAGGTCAGCTCGGCGAGGTCGATCACGTCGACGTCCATCGCCTCGTGCGCGCGGGCCTGTTCCGCGAACCAGGACGCGGGAACGGGGCCGAACCGCCCGGAGCGGGTGCTGCCGATGATGACTGCGAGCTTCAGCGAGTTGTTGGACATGGCCATGACGTTAGGAACCGCGGGCGGGCACTGGCATCTGTCACGTGACTGGGCTGTCCCGCACCGTCACCGTGCCGGTCGCTGAGAGCCGCCCGCCAGTCGCCCAGCTCCAGCACGTGTACCGCGGCGGTGGGCTCGTCGGAGGCGCGGTAGCCACAGCCGGGAGCCGTCCGAGGCGGCGGCGTGGTGCGGAGACTCCGGCAACGGAGGTCCGGCTTGCCACGAGTGCGGTGGCGCCGATCTCGCTGAGCTCGTCCGGAGCGGGCGCGAAGCTCTTTCGTTACATAGCGAGATCGGCATATGTCACTCGGCCAGTGGTTTTGTCGCCATCGGTCAGCACTTAGCGTGGCTGGTGAGACGGACGTTCGACCTCTGAGCAAAGGGTGGTGTCGTCATGGGTGGATGCAACTGCTGTGGTTCCTGCGCCGGACCGGGGTGTGGCTGCTGCGGCAAGTGCTGACCCGGCGGGCGGCCGCCGTGAGCCCTGACGGCTCGCGGCGGCCGCCGCATGTGCGATAGAAAGGGAATTGGCGCACGCGGTCGTTGAATTGTTTCCCTTGACGTGCCTGAGTTTTTGGTGCCGGGTTCAATGAGCGCAATTGCTGCCCAGGGAACGGTGCACGCGGTGCGGCGCGGAATGCTGGTGGGATACTACCACTGGGAGGTCGACAAGCGCGACTTGCACGTGGTGGTCACGGACGACCCGGTGACGGATCGCCGCCGCCTCCGAATCAGATAGTCCACTGTGGACTCCTGCGGCAGTTCGGCACCTTTTCGAGCGCGGTAGAGCCAGTACCCTCCGGTCACCATGGTCGCGGGCGCGCGAACGTGATCACCGAGGCGGGGAGCCGGGGCGAGAACACGAAACTGGACACCCTCTACGGCATCGCCGACGTGCTGGGCTCGCACATCACGGATCAGCTGGAAGACCGCCGCTGAACCGCCCCCCGAGGCGCCGGATACACTGCGTGGCGCGGGCCGCTAGCTCAATTGGCAGAGCAGGAGACTTTTAATCTTCGGGTTCAGGGTTCGAGTCCCTGGCGGCCCACCAAAGTCCCAGCTCAGGGCAGGTGCGCCAGATTCCCAGGTTGATCATGGTGCCGCCTTGCTGCTGCCGTCCTTGCCCGGCGCGTTGAGCACCGCAGGCCCCCGACATGTGTGCGGATTAGGGCACGGCAAGCCATTTGCGCCCGGCCACGGCCCGCGGCGCGACGCTGCCGCCGTGGTCGGCGCGGGGTGTCCGGTACCAGCTTCGTCGACAGATTTCCCTCGTAGGCGTCGGGCAACGCGATGTGGCTGGCGCGGCGAAGGCGGCAGCTTAGTGCGGGCCGGTTCGGAGATCCAGTGTCTTTCCGCAATCGGCCAAGTCTCGGCACAGGCATTGGCTGACGGCATTGGAACACCTATTGTCACCCCGGCGGGATGAAACGATTCAATGATCGCCCGCGGTGGTCGTGCGCTCGAGGTGAGGAGCTTGCTTCATGGTTGAGATGCGGTCCGAACCGACGGGCATGCCCCGTCGCCGGTTCCTCAAGTCGACGGCCATCGGGGTCACCGGCCTGGCGGTCGTGGGGTCGCGGGTCGGTCTCGGTGCCGAGGCGCTGGCGTCACCGGGAGGTTCGACCACGATCGACGGCCTGTCGATGGCGGGCAGGTTCGACCGGCCGCTGGGCGTGGACGACCGTTCACCGCTCCTTGCCTGGCGGCTGGAACGCGGGCGGCAGAGTGCCTATCAGATCCGCGTCGCCAGCTCGCCGCACCGGCTGTCTTCACCGGATCTGTGGGACACCGGCTGGGTCAGGTCCAGTACCTCGACGGGAGTCGCGTACACCGGGAAGGCCCTGCGCTCGCGTCAGCGGGCCGTGTGGCAGGTGCGGGTCCGCGACGCCGACGGCAGGGTTTCGGACTGGAGCGCTCCGTCGTTCTGGGAGGCCGGCCTGCTCGACCGGAAGGACTGGTCACCGGCACGGTGGATCCAGCATCCCACCCGGACCGACGCCGACCCACTGCCGATCTTCGCCCGAACGTTCACGATCGGCGGGAACGTCGAGCGCGCGCGCCTCTACATCGTCGGCCTCGGGATCTACGTCGCCACCGTGAACGGCCGCCCGGTGACCGACGCGGTGCTCGTGCCGGGCAACTCCAACCCGCAGCAGTCCGTGGAGGTCGGCGCCTACGACGTCACGGCGCTTCTCGAGCGTGGGACGAACACGCTCGGCGTCCGGCTCGGCAACGGCATCTCCAACGTCCGTTCCGTCAAGAACGCCGCCGTCGGCCGGACGGGCGTGTACCGCAAGTTCACCAGCGAGGTTCCCGCCCCCACGAAGTTGGCGGTACCGGCCGCGCCCGGCGACACGAGCGTCACGGTCGCCGACGCGAGTGGTTTCGGCGTCGGCGGCACCGTGAACATCGACACGGGGAACAACGGCACCGACCTCGAAAGCCGGCTCATCACGGCCATCGGAGCCGACGGGGTGATCAGCTTCTCCGAACCGCTGGCCAACGCGCACGCGGCCGACGCGGTGGTCACGCGGTCCGGCACGGCCAACGAGACGACCACGGCGATCAGCCCGCGCCTGATCGCGAGGCTGGAGATCGGTTACCAGGACGGCCGAACCGAGACGATCGTGACCGACCAGGACTGGTGGACGACGCTCGGCCCGACGGTCACCGACAACTGGTACGCCGGCAGCGACTACGACGCCCAGCGCGAGCAGCCGGGCTGGGATCGCCCGGGGGCGGACCTGTCCCCTGCGGCGACCCGGCGCGACGGCACGCCGGCCGGCTGGGTTCGGCCCGGGATCGCCCCGCCGCCGAGCCTCGCCACCGAGATCACCTGGCGCCGAGGGCAGCCGATCGAGATCGTCGACACCGTCTCGCCCGTCTCGGTCACCGAGCCGGTCCCCGGCACCTGGGTGTTCGACTTCGGGCAGAACGCCGCCGCGCTGCCCGAGCTGCACATCGACGGGACGCTCCCGGCCGGCACCGTGATCAGGATGCAGCCGGCGGAGTCGCTGCGTGCCGACGGCACCGTCGACGCGGGGAGCATGGGTTCGGACGACGACATCTTCGACACCTACACCACCGCGGGCAACCGCGACGGCGAGACGTGGCGGACGGAGTTCGTCTACCACGGCTTCCAGTACGTCCAGGTCACCGGCCTGCCCGCCGGTTACCGGGCGGACGCGCGCTCCGTGACCATGCACCAGATCCGTGCGTCGATGCCGATCTCCGGCGACGTGTCCACCTCCAGCGACCGCGTCAACCGGCTTCACCGGATGAGCCGCTTCTCGATCTCCAGCAACATGCTGTCGATCTTCACGGACTGTCCCAACCGGGAGAAGCTCGGCTGGCTCGCCGACATGCTCCATTCGATCCACGCCATCGACCGCAACTTCGAGATGACCGCCTACCTGGCTCACATGCAGCGGGTGATGAAGGAGGCCCAGCTCGTCGACGGACCCAGCGCCGGACTCGTTCCCGCGCACGCGCCGGAGTTCCCGATCTTCGACGGCCAGTGGGCGATGTACCGCGACGACATCAACTGGGGCAGCGCGCTGGTCATCACGCCGTGGTGGCTGTGGCGGCACCACGGGGACACCGAAACCATGGCCGCCTACTACCCGGCCATGACCGACTATCACGACTTCGTGCGGACCGTGCAGGCCGGCTCCGGCGCCGACGAGCATCTGGTCGACGGGCCGCTCAAGGACTGGGTCGCGCACGACGACAGCACCCCGGGACTGCTGGTCGGAACGTATGGCTACTACGTGATGACCGAACGGATGTCGCAGCTGGCGGCTGCCCTCGGCAAGCGCTCCGATGCCGAACGGTACCGGGCGCTCGCGCGGGAGATCGGGACCGCGTTCAACAACCGCTTCTTCAACCGCCGCCTCCGCACATACACCAACGACGGTGACGCCGGCACGGTCGGCACGCAGGCGGCGAACGCCCTCGCCCTGGAGGCCGGCCTGGTCCCGGCGGGCAGCGAACGGCACGTCCTGGACGACCTGGTCCGGCGGATCCGTGACTATCACCCGAACGGCGGGGGACCGCACCTCAGCGGCGGCACGATCTCGCTCGGCCCCACCTTCCGGGCGCTGAGCAACGCCGGCCGGGACGACGTCATCTGGGAGGTCCTGCACGAGGACACGCGGCCGGGCTACGGATCCTTCCTGCTCCCCACGGTCTTCAACCCGCACGGCATGACCACGGTGCCCGAGCACTGGTACGCGCCGGAGAACAACTCGTCGCTGAACCACATGATCCTGCTCCAGATCGACGAATGGTTCAGCATGGGGCTCGCGGGGATCCAGCAGGAGCCCGATTCGCTGGCCTACGAGCGCGTGGTCGTCAAGCCGAAGCTGGTAGGCACTCCGGAGCATCCGCTGACGAGCGTCGAGGGCTACTACGACGGCCCACGTGGGCGGATCAGCAGCGCCTGGCGGATCTCCGGGCCCGATGGCCGGGACGTCGACCTCGACGTCACCATCCCGGCCAACACGGACGCGGTGATCCACGTCCCGACGGTCCGGCCGAGCAGCGTCCGGCTCGACGGCCGGTCCGCGCAGACGTCGCGGTCCGTGCGGTTCACGGCGTTCCGGGAAGGCTACGCGGTCTTCGCCGCGGGCCCGGGCCGGTACCGGTTCAGCGCACGGCTGCGTTGACGGCAGCGGCGTCGCGGGCGTGGAGCCGACGACGGGCGTCGGCCGCGTGAGTGTGCGGTCATGAGTGCGGTGAGCGGCCCGAGGGCGCACTCGACCAGACTCGCGCGGCCGTGAGTGGGGGTCGCCGCTGACGGGCACCGTCTATTACGGACAGTTCGGCGAGGCGACCCGCTACGACGACCACGGGGTCACGCGGCCGCCGTTCCGGTACGGTAGCGGCAGCCTCGCCGAGGTCCTCTCGCTCACCGCGGTCAGGCGCCGGTGTCGATCCGGGAGTGGATCGTGTCGACGACCGTGTTCTTGGCTTGAGCGTATTCCTCGATGTCTCGCCAGGGTCGTTGCGCGAGTTCACGTTTGACCCGTGCGTACAGTTCCCTGTCCTCGGCATGGGCGCGGAGGTGGTCGCGGAATGCGAGCATTCGCTGAATCTCGGGGCATCCGGCGCTGAAGACGTGCAGGTTTATGCCGACGTTGGAGCCTGCGGGCGTCTTGTCGAAGAAGCGGTGTTCGAACCATTCCGGTTCGCGTGCCCTGAGAACGAAACCTGCCGATTCCACAGCGGCCCGGTAGTCGGATTCTGCGGCGGAGTTCGCAACGACGAGGAGTATGTCGATCACTGGTTTGGCAGCCAATCCAGGCACGGCGGTGGACCCGACGTGCTCGACACTCAGCGCATGACGCCCCAGGGCGGAGCGGATGCGCTCGGCTTCGCGTTCGAACGCCTGCGGCCATCCCGGGTCGTAGTCGAGCACACGGACCATCGCACCGCCGACATCAGGCTTGCCACGGGAATCGTCAACCGGGGCCGAGTTCCCAGCCGTCACCACTAACCACCTCAATCACCGTCTTGCAGACAAGCCCTTCAACATATCGCGACGGATGTGCCAGTCGACAACCGATCCTGCGCGTGCGCGCCGCCGCGCATCGACACACCGGACGAACGAGCCGCCGTCGCCGTTCACGGCAGAGAGGCGGTCACCGACCGGCGAGGACCAGCGTGATCAGCTCCACAATAGAATTGACATCGGCACTTCGATCACCTGATTCTGAAATGCTATGCCTTCTTCGGACCACCCCACTGGCATGGCTTCGTGGAGAGCTTGGTGCGGGCTCGCAGCGATGACCCTCGCGCTGTTCACGGTCTCCACGGACCTGACCATGTTGTTCATCGCCCAACCCGCTATCGGAGCCGACCTGCGGCCCGGCGTCACCCAGGCGCTGTGGATCGTGCACGTCGGTGAGTTCCTCGCCGCGAGCCTGGTCATCACTATGGGAAGACTCGGCGACCGACTGGGGCGCAAGCGGCTGCTCGTGTACGGGATGGCCGGCTACGGCGCGGCATCCCTCATCGCTGCCTACGCCCCGAACGTCGAGACGTTGATCGGCGCTAGTGCGCTGATCGGGCTCTCCACCGCGGCCATCACGCCGTCGGCGATCGCTCTCCTGCGTTCGATGTTTCCCGACGCCGGCCAGTTCACCCGAGCCTTCTCCATCCTCATGGCTGCCTTCACCGCGGGGATGGCGTTCGGCCCGCCTCTGGGTGGTTTCCTGGTCGACCGTTTCTGGTGGGGAGCCGTTTTCCTCGCCTGTGTCCCCGCTGCCGTCATCCTGCTGGCGCTCGCACCTTGGACGCTGCCCGAGTTCCGCGACGACCGGCGGGTTCGCCTCGACCCGCTGAGCATCGCCCTGTCCGTGATCGCGGTGATGGGACTGATCTACGGGGTCCAGCAAGCCTCCGGTGGAACCGTTGAAGCCCACCACGTGGTGATCGCCCTGACCGGTGTTGCCGCCGGATACGCCTTCATCCGCCGCCAGCGCATTCTGGCGCATCCGCTGCTGGACCTCTCGCTGCTCGGCTCCCGGGAGGTGCGCATCGCTCTCCCCGCGGTGTTTCTGGTCCTGGTCGCTTTCGCGGGCCCAGACGTGCTCATCGCCCCGTTCCTGCAGATTGGTCTTGAACTCACCGCCGTACAAGCCGGCCTCGTGCTGTTCGTTCCCGCCGCGGTCACCGTTCCCGTCACGTTGGTCACCCCGCGGCTCAAGCGCCGTCTCGGCTCGCGCGCTGCGATGATCCTCTCGCTGGCCATCGCCATCGTCGGGCTGATCACAGCGGCACTGTCTTTGCTCGCCGCAGGGAAGACGACCGCCCTGGTGGTCCTCATCGTCGGGTTGGTGCTCGTCGGGGCCGGAGCACCGGTCATCACCCTGCTCAGCGAGCTTCTCGTCGCCAGCGCGCCGCTGCAACGGTCCGGGAGCATGGGCGCCCTGCGCGATCTTGGCAGCACCCTCGGCTCCGCTACCGGTATCGCCCTGGTCGGCACTGTCGGAGCACTGGCCTACCGGAACACGCTCACCACGCCCACAATGCTCGGCAACGCTGAGGCCGAAGCAGCGGTCGACAGTCCCGGTGCCGCGGTCGACGTGATCGCACAGCTGGACGGAGCAACGCGCGAGCCGTTCCTCGCGTCAGTGACCGAGTCCATGGGGCTGAGCCTTCAAGCCGGACTGGGCATCGCCGGTGTCATCTGCCTCGGCGTGCTCCTGCTCATCGCCGTCGGCGTGCGCGACGTTCCGGGAACAGAACCTGAATCTCTGCCGACCGAAGCAGAGACGGCGTGAAGGCTGGGCGGCGACCGGTCCAGTCCGGAATCCGGAAATCCGGTCACATCCGATCGACGGGAGGAGACGCATGCGGACTGATCACGATCAGGAGGCCCTGGGGCCGGGCTGGCGGTTGCGTGAGCAGCGGCCACTGCTGGACATGCTGGGTGAGAAACGGATCGGGCACGGCGTGCTCGGCGTCAGCGATCCCGACGTGTTCTACGCCGACGGGCGCTGGAACATGCTCCTCGGCGCCGTCACCACACGTTTCAAGGTCAGCATCGTGCACGCGCGCCTCCCCGTCGGCGCGAACATCGACGACGACCGCTGGGAGTTCGTCACCGACCGACGGGGTCGCGCCGCATTACTGGGAGCACCGAGCGGGCGCGGCGCCTGGGACCGCGGTGGAATGCACACCCCCAGCCGAGTCGTCGGCACGGTCGACGGCGAGCAAGTCGAGCGCGTCTATTACGCGGGGCAGCGCACGCGGGCTTCGAGCGGACGGCGGAGCCGCTACGCGATCGGCTTCCTCGAACGCGGACAAGACGGGACCTGGCGGCGTCACGAGGAACCCGTGGTCGAGGGAGACGAGCAGCGGCCGAGCGTGTTCGAACCCTTCGTCCTCCACACCGACGGCCGATGGCGAATGTGGTTCCTCTCCTCACCCGGAGAGGTCGGCCGTGGCGAGCAACCCGACTACCAGCTGCGCTACACCGAAAGCACCGACGGCGTTTCCTGGGCAGCACCAGAGGCCTTCGCCTCCACCGAGGAGGGTTTCTTCGACAACTGCGTCGCCCCCACCGGCAGCGGATGGCGGATGATCCTCGCCCGCGGCACCAACCTGCACGGCACCCACCCCTTCCCCTCCCAGGGACTCTGGATCACCGAAACACCTACGCCGCCAGCGGGCCGCGACTCATGGCGCCCCATGGCCCGCCTGCTCAACACGGACAACGCCGCGCAGCCGTGGTACGCCGCAGGACTGTGCGGTCCCGCCATCGTCGACGACGAAGACCTCATGCACATCTTCGCCACGGGCACGTACGCGAAAACCTCCTGGTGGCGCTTGGTTCTGACCCGGCTACGAGACCGCAAGCCACTGCCACCGCCCTCGCCGTTCTACCTGTGCACTGGCCGGCTCACATTCGAACGCAGCTGCCCCTGATCGTCCACAGTGGATATCACTGTCGCCGTCGCCGTGTCATCCGGTGAACGGCCGGTCGAGAGGGCCGTAGAACAGCTCGTCGGCGTGATCGCCGAGCCGTAGCGGGCCAGTGGGTCGCAGCGGCCTTGCCCCACGCGTCATCGGGCAGGTTGACGTACGGGCAGCAGAGCGCGACGTCGCTCACCGGTGGACCGGATCAGTGCGGCTGGTAGCCGGGGCGGCGCGCGACGCGCGGGCCGATCGCGGCGCCCAGCGTCGACATTGCGGCGCCAGCCACGAGGAGCCATGGGCCGGGGCCGAGCTGGTCGAGGTGCTCGCCGCTGTCGGTCAGCATCAGCAGGCTGATCACGTGGTAGAGCAGGCAGAGGCCCGCGATGACGGTGATCATGATCCGGGTGGGCGTGGTGTTGCCCTCGCTGAGGCTCTTCTTCATGATGCCGCCGCGTTTCCGGATGCTCTCCCGGGAACGAAGCACGCCGAGCGACCACATCGCCGGAGGAACGGCGGCCAGCATCAGGGCGATGATGGCGCCTATGGGGAAGTAGATGTCCACCAGCTTGCCGTTGCCGTCGAGGTTGGTCGCGCTGCTGGCGGCCTGGTCGATCGACTTGGTGACCTCCGCGAAGCTCGCCTCGTCGATCCAGTTCAGCGCGAACATGCCGAGTGCGGCCAGCACAATGCCCAGCACGGCCGGAACGGCGCCCCAGCCCGGCAGCGTCAGCGGCGGCTCCTGCTGGGGCAGCTGTGGTGGCAGCTGCTGCGGGTACAGCTGCTGCGGTGGCTGACCCTGCGGCTGCCAGCCGTGCTGCGGCTGCGGACTCTGCTGCGGGCCTTGCGGCTGCCAGCCGGGCTGCTGCTGTGGATAGCCCTGTCCGGGACCCCCGTAAGTCATGCCCGACAACTTAGCTCGCGCGACCAGGCGTCGCGCGACTTCCGACCGGGTCGGTCCGGTTTGTCCAGACTTCACAGTCCCGTCGCGCTGGGCAGCATCGCGGGGCAGCCCGACGTCCGGTGGTCCGGGCTGTACTCGAAGTGCCAGTACTCGTTCTCGTAGCGGCGGCACCAGCCCAGGGCGTGCCCGTTGCGCTCCACCCAGCCCGCGGAGGCGTGCGGCTGCACGTCCACCGCGATTCCCTTGACGTGCATGGACTTCTCCGGCGGCAGGACGTACCGGGCCGCCAGTTCCTCGGTGCCGAACCGCTGCACCGCGTCGGTGAACTCCCGCCGCTGCTGGCCCGCACTGCGCTTGCCGTCGTTCAGGCACAGCCGCACGCCGTGCTTCCCCGCCTCGGTGCGCAGCCGATGCCACGCGGCGAGAACGTCAGGGCGCAGGCCGCGTGGTTCCTCGTTCACGTACCGCTCGTCGAGTGCGCACACCGGCCCGGTCTCCGGTCCCACGACCTCGTCGAGGATCACCGATGCCCGCCCCGGAACGCGCTCCTTCGCGAAGGCGGGCCCGCCCGTAAGGACCACGGCTGCCGCGAGCGCCAGCGCCAGGTACGCGCCGAGCACCGCGCGGTGGGTTCGGATGGCAGGGGTCATCGGCACTCCGTTCGCCAGGATCTGCTTCGAGCCAAGCAGCGGAAGAGCTCGTATGTCCAAGAGTTAGATTTGAACGAGCTATAGCTTTTTGATATTCGTTGCTGGTGGACCTGCTCGCGCACCTCGAGGCGTACGTCGCCGTGACGGAGGAGCGCAGCTTCTCCAGGGCCGCGGACCTGCTCTACGTCGCACAACCCGTGCTCAGCAGGCGGATCAAGACGCTGGAGCAGCACCTCGGCGGCGAGCTGTTCGACCGGTCCCGGCGCCAGATCACCAGCACCGACCTCGGAATCCAGCTCCTTCCGCACGCGAAGGACGTGCTCAGCCGTGTCGAGCACCTGCGCCAGGTGGCCAGCGCCGCGCTGGCCTCGGCGTCGCAGCCGGTGGGCGTGCCGCCGGACTGCGATCCGGCCGGACTCGCCCGCGTCATCAGGGCCGGGGCCGGGCGTGGGGTGACGATCAGTGTGCGGGAGCTGTCCGCCGAGGAGCGGGCGGACGGGATTGCCGCCGGTTCCCTGGCCTTCGCGTTGCTGCGGGTGCCGCCGGAGTCCGCCTCCCACCGTGTTCCGCTCGGGCTGGCCACCGCCGCTCCCACGTCGAGGCGTGCGGTGCACCTGGAGAGCCTGCGGCCCCGGCGCGGCGCGGTCGCCGAGCAGGCACCGCCGATCCTTCTCACCGCCGAGGACGGGCTGGGGTTCGCTGCGGAGCGGTTCGACAAGGCCGCCGCCCGTGCCGGGCTCGCGGAAGGACGCGTCCGCCGGGCCGCCTCCACCGCCACCGCCGTGGCGGAAACCCTTGCGGGACACGCCATGCTGCTGTGTGCCGAACCGTTCGCGCGGCGCCACGGGCTGGCGTGGTCGCCACTGGCGGACGCGACTCTCCATCGCGGATACGAGCTCGCCAGCACGGGAAACCGCGACGTGCCCGCGTGGCTCGAACCGTTGCTCGTCGCCGCGGTGGGAGCCGGGGCCGAGCCCGCGGGGAAGGCCGTGGACCGAGACGTCGAGATTCCGGACGCCCGCGCGCGGCTGGCGGCCCGCGGATGAGCTCCCGCAGGCCCGCCTTCGTCGCCAGCACCGCCGACCTGCTCCCCGTCGCCGAGTCGATCGCCGAGCACTGGCGGGAGGTCGGCGCGACCGGTCACCTGCTCGCCCGCAACCTCGACACCGGTGAGCACCTCGGCTTCGACGTGGACACCCCCGTGCCGCTCGCCTCCGTTGCCAAGGTTCCGCTGGCACTGGTGGTGCTGGATCGGATCGCGGAGGGAGACCTCGACCCGGCGCTGGCCATCACCATCGACCCGGCTACCAAGAGCCTCGGCCCGAGCGGCGTCGCCGCGTTCCGCTACCCCGCGACGCTGGCCGTCGGGGACCTGCTGCACCTGACGCTCACCGTCAGCGACAACGCCAGCGCCGACGCGCTGTTCGATCTCGTCGGCGTGGAGCACGTCGACCGGCGGCTGCGCGACTGGGGCTGCACAGGGATCCGCATCCGGCACCGCATGCACCGCATGTACGAGTGCGCCGCGGGCGTCGCGGGCGACGACTTCGGTCTCGCACTCGAACTGGCGATCCGCGACGACGCCGCCGGGCAGCACTCGATCGAGACGCTCGATCCCGCCCACGCCAATGTCGGCAGCGCGACGGCACTCGTCGAGCTGCTGCAACGCTGCTGGCTCGACGAGGTCTCCCGCCCCGACGCCACTGCCGAGCTGCGCAGGTTGATGGCGTTGCAGGTCTTCAACCAGCGGCTCTCCAGCGACCTGCGGGCCGACACGGTGCGAGTGAGCGGCAAGACCGGCACCTTCCTGCACCTTCGTCACGAGATCGGCGTGGTGACCGCCGAATCGGGCGACCGCGTGGCGATCGCCGCGCTCACCCGCTCCGCGCGCCGGGCCAGCATCGCCCACGACATCGACCTCGCGATCGGAGCCGCGGCGCGGTCGGCGTTCGAGGCCCTGCGGAGCTAGTACTCGGAGACGAGGTCGGCCGGGCTGAGGGTGACGGGAAAGGGTTCGGTCACGGCGACGGCCTGGTCGCGCTCGGCCTTCTCCAGCGTGACGTAGGCGCCGTCGCGCAGGGCGAGGCACAGCACGCTCGGCACGTACGGGTCGACGAGCCAGTAGTTCGGGCAGCCGGCACCCGCGAGGCGGGCGCGCTTGAGTTCGGTGTCGATCAGCCTGCTCGACGGCGAGATCACCTCGACCGCCAGCACCGGAACCCCCACCAGCGCGCGTTCGGTGTAGTCGCGGCGGCGACCCACCACGACGTCCGGAATGAGCACCGTGTCGTCGGCCAGCACCACGTCCACCGGTGCCGGCAGCGCCTCGCAGTCCCGGGGGCAGTTCACGCTCACTGCGGCGAGCACGCGAGCCACGACGCGCTGATGGAGAGGGCGAGGCGATGGGCTCATCAAGAGCACCCCGTCCACCAACTCGTAGCGGTGTCCTTCATCCGCGATCGACTCCAGATCCCTACGCGTCAATGGCTCGCGATGTCCGAAAACCGGGACCGATGCCATGTTCTCCCCAAAATCGCGTAGCTTCCGAACGCGGGCTGCAACAGCTTAGAGGCTCGATGTTGCGAACCGCTGTGGTCTCGGGTGCCCGTGAACACCAACGGAGCAGCGAACCGCGCGGTTGCTCGCCCCGCGTCACCACCCCGAGTGACCAGGGGTTTCGCGTTGGTTACCCGGGAACGACTTTCTGTCGTGCGCTGCGCCGAACGCGTATTGATGGCGAATTGGGCGAATCGTCGACGGGGGTACTCTCGGCCGCAATCTCTTGCCGTGCTCCTGGCAACCTTCCTGGCGATGCCGCCTGAGCGTTCGGCGACCGTCCGGCCCTGCCACACTGGGCCGGACCCCGGCCACCGACCAAGAGGACCCCGATGTCGACGCCGATGCTCCCGGACTCGCTCCGGGCCGATGTGCGGACGTTGTGGGACTATCACGACCTGGGCCACGAGCTGCGCCCCTCGGACGTGGGCATCGGGCTGGGCAGCCACGACCTCGGCGTCGCCACCCACACCGCGCGGCTGTTCCACCAGGGCATGTTCCCGCTGCTGGTGTTCACCGGGGCCAACGCGCCGACCACGATCGACCGGTTCCCGCGCGGCGAGGCCGTGCACTACCGCGAGCACGCGCTCGAGCTCGGCGTGCCCGACGACGTGATCCTCGTGGAGCCCGCCGCCCGCAACACCGGCGACAACATCGACCTCAGCAGGCGCCTGCTCGCCGACGAGGGCATCGAGGTCTCCTCCGTGCTGCTCGTGTGCAAGCCCTACCAGCAGCGCCGCGCGTACGCGACGGCGAGGAAGCGCTGGCCCGGAGTGGAGGTGCGGTGCGCGTCCCGGCCGCTGTCACTCGACGAGTACATCGAGAGCATCGGCGACGCCGACCGCGTGATCGACATGCTGGTCGGCGACACCCAGCGCATCACCGAGTACGCCCGGCGCGGCTTCGCCATCGCCCAGGACGTGCCCCCGACCGTGTCGCGCGCGTGCGCCCGGCTGGTGGACGCCGGCTTCACCAGCCGCCTCGTGCGCTGAAGGTTTGCCCACGCCGCGCGCTGGTAAGCCCCGGAACGGCAGACGCCGGTTCGGAAGGGAGCGCGACGTGCCGGAGGAGAAGAGGGGACCGGACGAGAGCAAGCTCGCGGAGTCGCAGCGGCTGATCGACGAGGCCAAGGCCGCCGCGAGGGACGACGAGAAGCTGATCGAGCGGCAGGCCGCCAGGGACATCGTGCCCTCCGACGACGAGGAGAGCGGCCACACGCCGGCCTGAGCATCAGCCCCTCAGCGGGGCAGCCGCCAGCGCTGCGCGGGCGGCGGTTCGAGCACGTCCGCGAGCTCGGTCTGGAACGCCCTCGCGATGTCCTCCACCTCCCACGTCTCGCGGCGCAGCACCGGTTCCTTCACTGCGGGCTGGCGCACGAGGTGCAGCGCGTCGCCCGTGGAGCGCACGACCTGGCCCGTGATGCCAGCGGACAGGTCGCTCAGCAGGTACGTCACGAGCGGCGCGACCCGCTCCGGGGTGTGGTCGCGGCTGAGCCGTTCGCGCTCCACGGCGTCGGCCTCCACCATCCGCGTCCACGCCAGCGGGCTCACCGCGTTGACCCGGATGCCCTCGGCGGAGAGGTCGGTCGCCCATGAGTAGGTGGCCGCGGCCGTGGCGCCCTTCGACGCCGAGTAGGCCGCCCCGTTGCTCTTGCCAAGCATCGAGCCCGACACGATGTTGACGATCACGCCGTGACCCTGCCGCCGCATCACCGGGATCGCGGCCATGCCGCAGTACAGCGGGCCGAGCACGTTCACCTCGACCAGCGCCCGCACCCGGTCAGGGTCGTCGGCCCACGGTGGCACCTGGTAGTTCAGGCCCGCGTTGTTCACCAGGCCGTCGAGTGCGCCGAACCGTTCCACGCATGCCTCGACGATCGCGCGCGCCCCGGCGTAGTGGGCGACCGAGTCGCCGTTGGACAGTGCCAGCCCGCCCGATGCGACGATGGTGGCCGCGACCTTCTCGGCCAGCTCACCGTCCACATCGTTCACCACAACGGCCGCGCCTGTGGCCTGCCGCGTGCATCGCGTAGGCCCGGCCCAGCCCGCGCCCGGCGCCGGTGATCACCACCGCCTTGCCTTCGAGGACGCCCATCGCTACATGTTGAGCACCCGCGGGGTTTCAGTCCAACTGGCCGAGCACCAGGGCGCCGATGTCCCGGCCGAGCCGCACGGGGCTGTGCCCGCCGCTCTCGCGATTGGACAGAACCGCCACCACGACGTCGTCGTCCGGATAGATCCGCAGGTAGGTGCGGCTTCCGGGCCACGCGCCGTCCTTGTCGGCGAACCGGTGGCCTCCCTCGGTTCCGGTGGTCCAGCCGTAGGCGTAGGTGCTCAGCCGATCCGGCGGGGAGAGCATCCGATCGAGTGCCGCCGCGCCGACGACGTCACCGTCCACGATGCGCTGTCCGAACCGGGCCATGTCGAGCACCGATCCCTCCAGTCCGCCGCCGAGCACCTTGTACGTCGAGTCGGCGGGCCGCAGCTCCCGGTTGTCGCCCGTGTACAGGGTCATCCGACGGACAGAGGTGTCGGAGAGGTCGATGGGCCGGACGCTCGGCAGCCGGTACCCGCGCGTGACCCACCTGTCCACAATGGCCCCGACCGGTTCGCCGAGGTGGGCCTCCAGCACGGCGCCGAGCACGGCGTAGCTGTGTGTGCTGTAGTGCCAGCGCTCACCGGGCTCGCACACCAGCGGGCTTTCGGCGAACTCGGCGACGGCCGCGCCGGCCGTCTCGTACGGCGGCTCGTCGAACGTGGCCGCGGGGATGTGCGCGTAGTGGCCCACGCAGCCGCGCAGGTTCAGCAGTTGGCCGACGGTGTGCGTGTGGTGGGCGGGCAGCCCGGGCAGGTGTTCGCGCGTCCTGTCGGTCAGGCCGAGCGCGCCCCGGCTCGCCTCGGCGACGTCGAAGGTCAGCGCACCCGCGATCGCCTTGCTCACGGAGTTGTACGGGCCGACGATCGTGCCGTCCATCCACACGTCGTCGTTCACGTCCGCGTGTCCGAACCCGCGCAGGTACCGCAGCCGGCCGTCCTCGATCACGGCGACGGCGATGCCGGGCACGCCGGTGGTGGCGAGCTCGTGGGAGATGCGCGCGTCGACCTGCTCGCGCAGCGGCCAGTCCCTGCGCTCGCCCCGCACCTGCCAGGTGGCGGTGTAGCGCGTGCCCCGCGGCGTCTCGCGGCTCTCGACGCGCACCAGGCGATAGCCCTCGTCCTGGTGCCGGTGGGTCCAGTTGGCGAACGCGCTGGCGGTGAGGTCGTGGTGGGTTATCAGCCCGTCGGCGGCAAACCCTGGCGTGGCACCGCCGAGCAGCAGCGCCACGAGCGATGCACAGAGGAGCGAACGGAGGGGTCTTCGTCTCATTCGGACGGTTGTACCAGCATCACGCTCCGGGCGAACGCCGAGCGGCGTTGAGCGTTTCGTGCAGGCGCAGCCAGGTCTCGCTCACGGTCGGGTAGCTGGGCACGGCATGCCAGAGCGCCGACAGGGGCACCTTGCCGACGATCGCGACCGTCGCCGAGTGCACCAGCTCCGCGATGCCCGGCCCCACGAACGTGGCTCCGACGATCGTGTCCGTGGCGCGGTCGAGTACCAGCTTGGCGCGGCCCGCATAGTCCTCGCGCTGCACGTATGTGCCCGCGAGAGCGGCCATGTCGTACTCCACCGTCTCCACGTCGACGCCGGCTTCGTGGGCCTGCCGTTCGGTGAGCCCGGCCGAGCCAACCTCCGGGTTGGTGAAGGTGACCTGTGGTGTCGCGGCGTGGCCCGTCGCGGTGCTCAGGTCGTCGTCGGGCTCCTTGCCGTCCGCGCGGGCGGCGATCACCTCGCCTGCGATGCGCGCCTGATATTTGCCCATGTGGGTGAGCAACGCCTTGCCGCAGACGTCGCCGATCGCGTAGAGCCACTGCCCGTCGACTCCGGTCACCTGCTGCCGGTCGTCCACGGCCAGGTAGCCGCCCGCGCTCAGACCCACGGCGTCGAGGCCGATGTCGCTGGTGTTCGGGGCGCGGCCCGCAGCCACCACGATCTCGTCGGCGACGAGCACGGTGCCGTCGTCGAGGGTCACCCGCACCTCGCCGCCGTGCGTGAGGCCGACGCCCGTGTCGCGGGCGTCCGGGCGCTCGACTGAGGTGACCTGCCCGTTCGGGTGGAGGCGCACCCCGTCGGCCCGAAGCTTGTCGGCCACCAGCTCACCGGCGAACGGCTCCTGTCGCGGCAGCAGCCGCTCGCCCCGGTAGACGACGCTCAGCTCGGCGACGCCAAGCCCGCGCAGCCACGTGGCCGCCTCGCACGCCACCACCCCGCCGCCGACGATCACGACGCGACGGGGCACCTCGTGCAGGTTCGTGACATCGCGGGACGTCCACGGCAGCGCGTCCCGCAGGCCGGGGGTGTCCGGGATCGCCGCGGAGGAACCGGTGTCGATCACCACGGCGTGCCGGGCGGTGAGGTTCTTGGTGGTTCCGTCCTCGCCGGTGACGGTGATCGTCCGTTCGCCGGTGAGCCGCCCGTAGCCGCGCACGACGTCGATCCCGGCGCCGAGGGCCCAGTCGATCTGGGAGGTGTCGTCGAGGTCGTGCACGATCGCGTCGCGCCTGGCCAGCACCTCGCTGATGTCGAGAGGTGCCTCGGCGAGCTTTGCGGTGCCGGGCAGATGCAGGGCCGCGTCACGCAGTTCGACGGGCCGCAGCAGACCCTTGCTCGGCATGCACGCCCAGTATGAGCACTCGCCGCCGAGCAGGGCGGCCTCCACCAGCACGGCGCTCAGGCCGGAGAACTGCGTCGCGTACTGGGCGGCGTTCTCCCCGGCGGCCGCGCCGCCGAGAACGATGACGTCCCACTCCGTGCGATCGGGGTCCACCGATGCGGCCATCCGGGTCTCCTCGGGTCCAGTAGGAAGCTCCGGACGCCAGCGAACCACAAGGTGCCCTCCAACCGCAGTGAAGGCCACCTTGCCTGCGCCCGCCCGTCTCCCACCACCACCCAACCGGAGGCGCTCCGCGCCGCTGCGTTTGATTCCACGCAGTGAAGGTGGCCTTCACTGCAGAAGGGGTGCCTGGTACTGCGGGTGCCTAGTACTGCGCGTCGAGGAAGCCCGTCACCACCGAGTAGTACTCGTGCGGCCGCTCCTCCTGGAGGTGATGGCCCGCGTGGTCCATGACGTAGAGCTGCCCGCGCGGCACCATGCGTGCCAGCATGAGCGGGTAGTCGGGCGTGAGGAACGCGTCGTGCATGCCCCACGCGAACAGCACCGGCGCCTCGATGCGGCCCAGCTCGGCCGAGAGGTCCTGCCATTCGCCACGCGGGTTGTCCGACGCCGCGGCGAGCGCCATCTCCTCCGGGTCGAGGCTCTGCTCGTAGCGCATCGTCACGGTCGACGAAGGGATGGCCTCGGCGTCGTACCACTCCAGCCGCGCCATCAGCTCCCGCATCTTCTCCCACGACGGGCCCGTGCCGCCGTAGTAGGCGTCGCGCGCGTTGCGGCCGCGCCGTCCGCCCTCGGGCAGCGGCGCGAGCGGGCCGTGGAACACCGGCATGCTCCCGGTGACCACGAGCGAACGGACCCGCGACGGGTACTTCGCCGCCAGGTTCAGCGCGATGGTGCCGCCCCACGAGTTGCAGACGAGGTCGGCGCGTTCGATCCCGAGCGTGTCCAGCAGCGCCACGGTCTTGGCCGCGTGGAAGTCCCACATCGGCCCGGTGATCACGCACTTCTCGGAACGGCCGTACTGCAGGATGTCCACGAGGTAGCACTTGCGGTCCTCGGCGAACAGCGGCGCCACCGGGCCGAAGTCGGACCAGCCCGTGCAGCCGGGACCGCCGCCGTGCAGGAACACCGCGGGCCTGCTGCCCTCTCCGGCCTCCAGGTAGTGGTACTTCACCCCGTCGGCCTCGGCGCAACGACTCTGGAACGGCTCCGTGGACGTCATGGTGGCCGATCGTGCCGTCGCACTCGCCCCAGCTCCAACGGCCGCGGTCTGCTCAGCGAACCGAAGGCGTAGTCACGGCGGCACCGGCGAGCCCATCATGCCCGGACACCGGCGTGGAGAGTTCTGGAGGACGACGCGATGGCACGACGTCTGGAGGAGGGCGCCACCCGCACGCGGCCGAAGCTGCCGGGCCGCCAGGACTGGTCGTCATGGCCGAACTACGACGCCGCGGCCGAGGGCTTCCGGGGCTACTGGTACCCCGTGACGTGGTCGAGCCACGTCACCGGCAAGCCGAAGGCGTTCACGATCTGCGGTGAGAAGATCACCCTGATCCGCGACAACGGCACCGCGTACGCGCTGCACGACCGCTGCCCGCACCGCGGCGTGCCGCTCTCGCTGGGCAACCAGCAGTTCCCCGGCACCGTGAGCTGCCCGTACCACGGCTGGACGTTCGACCTCACCAACGGCAAGCTCTGCGCGGTCATCACCGACGGCCCCGACTCGCCCATCCGCGGCAAGGTCGGGGTGCCTACCTACGCCGTGGCGGAGCGGCTCGGCATGGTGTGGGTGTACGTGCCGCTGGCGGGCGAGGCCGCGCCGCCGATCGACGAGCAGCTGCCCGAGGAGCTGGTCGACAACGCGTTCGTCATGGGCGGGCGCATCGACCCTCGCGCGGGCAACTGGCGCTTCGCCTGCGAGAACGGCTTCGACGAGGGTCACGCGAAGTACCTGCACCGCACGTCGCTGTGGCGGCTGTTCAAGCCCATGCCGGTCTGGAACATCACGCGCGTGGTCCCGGAGGGCCGCTGGATCTACCGCGTGCAGGACGAGGTGCACTGGGAGGCCGACTTCCCCGGCGTCGGGCACTGGACCGGCAAGCGGTGGTGGAAGCTGCGCCCGCCGAAGGGCACGTTCAACGTCGGCAACACCGGCACGCCGAAGAAGGTGGACCCGGTGATCGAGAAGCAGGGCTTCCCCGGGTTCGCGTCGCTGTCCATGCCGGGTGTGCTGCGGATCGTGTACCCGAAGTTCATCCACTACGAGTTCTACGTGCCCGTGGACGCCGACAACCACCGGTACGTGGGCGTGATGGTCAACTTCCTGAAGGGCGTGGCGACCGCCCGCTTCTACGCGAAGTACCTGGGTGCGATCCGGTGGCTCTTCCACGGGCAGTTCTCCGGTCAGGACGCGTGGATGGTCGACGTCACCGACGCGCCGCCCGAGAAGCTGTACCGCCCCGACGTGTCGCTCACGTCGTGGCGCAACCTCGCCGAGTCCACCACCAGGCAGAAGCTGGCCGCGCTGAAGGGAGAGCCGTCGTGAGGATCCTGTTGGTGCTGGTCTTGGGCGGCACAGCCGTGGCGGCTCCGTTCGCGTGGCGCGCACTGGCCCGCCGTTCCAACACCCAGGTCAGGCGGATCAACCAGTGAGCGAGCGGGACGGCTGGGTCGCCGAGGCGTCCCGGCACATCACCCCGGAACGCCTGCGCGAGCTGATCGCGGGGATCGTCGACGTGCCCAGCCCCACCGGGTTCGAGGCGCCGCTGGCCGAGCACCTCGCGCGCACGCTCACCGCGGCCGGAGTGCCCGCCGCGGCCCAGCCGATCGACGAGCACCAGGCCAACGCGCTCGGCCGCCTTCGCGGCGACGGCACCGGGCCCGACCTCATGCTCTACGCGCCCATCGACACGCTCACCACCGGCGACCCCGAGCAGGACGTGCCGTGGATCGGCCCCGAGCTGCGCCCCGACATGCGACCCGAGGCCCGGCACGACGGCGACTTCGTCACCGGCCTCGGCGCCTCCAACCCCAAGGGCCACGCCGCGTGCGTGGCCATGGCGGCCGAGGCGATCGCGCGTGCGGGCGTGCCGCTCACGGGCGACCTCGTGGTCGCCTTCGGTGCCGGGGGCATGCCCACCAACGCGCTGCCCGCGAGCACCCGCCGCAACACCGGGCAGGGCGTCGGCTGCTCGTTCCTGCTGGAGCAGGGCGGCTGGACCGACTTCGCCGTCATCGCAAAGCCGGGCTGGACCGTGTCGTGGGAGGAGGTGGGCCTCGCCTGGTTCGACATCGAGGTCGGCGGCACCCACACCTACGTCGGCTCCCGCCACCGCCTGCCCTACGCCAACGCGATCGCCCGTGCCGGTGAGGTCGCGGTGCGGCTGGAGCGGTGGTTCGCCGAGTTCGCCGAGCGGCACACGGGCGGCACGGTCAGCCCTCAGGGGGTGGTCTCGTCGATCGAGGGCGGCTGGCGGCGCATGGCGGCCACGACGCCCTCCGCGTGCCGGATGCGGGCCGACCTGCGCTTACCGCCCGGATTCTCGCCCATGGCGGCCAAACGGGAACTCCTCGCCGCACTCGAGGAGATCGGCAAGGAACTGTCCGTTCCGGACATCCGTGCTGAGCTGGTGCTCGCCATCCCCGGCACGCGCACGCCGCCGGACTCGTGGGTCGCACGCAGCGCGATCGCGGCGTGGGAGGAGATCGCTGGTCGCCCGCACGAGGTGATCCGGGGCAACAGCGGCGCCACCGACGCCAACATCCTGCGCAACCGGGGCATCCCGACCGTGCGCGTCGGCATGCCCAAGGTCGCCCACGCCGCCGAGGACTTCTCCCTCGGCATGAACACCGTGGACGTCAACGAGATGGTGCGGCTGACTCGCCTGCTGGTGCGGACGGCCGTGGACACGACGACGAGGACGCGAAGCGAGGTGGGGCTATGACGGAGATCGTGCTCGGCGTGGGCGCGTCACACAGCACGCTCATGAACACCCATTGGGAGCAGACGGTCCACAAGGCAGAGGCCGAGCGGTTCCGCGACGCGCTCGGCACGGCGCGGGACGAGCTGGCCGCCGCAGCGCCCGACACGGCCGTGATCATCGGCTCCAACCACTTCCGCGGTTTCTGGCTCGATCTGATCCCGAGCTTCACGATCGGCGTCGGTGAGTGCGTCGCCAGCGGTGAGTCCGGCACGCCCAAGGGACCGCAGCCCGTTGACGTGCCGCTGGCCCGGCACGTCGCCAACTCGCTGGTGGAGAGCGGCCGGTTCGACGCCGCGTTCTCGGCGCGGCTGCAGATCGACCACGGCCAGTCCCACGCCATCCAGTACCTGCTCGCCGGGCTCGACGTGGAGATCGTGCCCGTGGTGGTGAACGTCTTCGCGCACCCGCTGCCCACGCTCGCCCGGTGCGCCGACCTCGGTTCCGCCGTGCGCGAGGCCGTGCTCGGCTTCGCGGGCGACCGCCGCGTCGCGGTGATCGCCTCCGGTGGGCTGTCGCACCGTCTGCCGTGGCCGGACTGGCGTGCTCCGCAGGGCGACGACGAGGAGTTCATGGTCCGCGCGTGGCTCGACGGGCGTGACAACTGGCAGGACTACGACGCACGCAGGCGCGAGATCATCCGCGCCGCCAGCGCTGCGGTCAACCCCGAGTTCGACGACGAGTTCCTGAGCCTGCTGGAGAAGGGCGAGGCGCACCGCCTCACCGACTGGAGCACCGAGCGGCTCGAGGAGGTCGCGGGCAACGGCGCTCAGGAGATCCGCACCTGGCTCGCCATGGCCGCCGCGCTCGACCATGTGCCGGCACGGCGCTTGGCGTACGAGGTGATCCCGGAGTGGCTGACGGGCATGGGGGTCGCCGTTCTTGACCCGGCAACGAGGAGTGACGCGTGAGTATCTGGACCGAACTGGCCGATGTGGACTTCCGGCAGGCCTATGTGGACGCGGGCGGCATCCGCACGCGCGCGCTGCAGGCCGGGCCCGAGGACGGTGAGCACGTGGTGTTCCTGCACGGCACCACCGGCCACCTCGAGGCGTTCGTCCGCAACATCGGGCCGCACGCGCGGCGCTACCGCTGCCACGCCATCGACATGCTCGGCCACGGCTACACCGACAAGCCCGACAAGCCCGGTGAGATCCCGGCCTACGTCGAGCACCTGCTCGCCTACCTCGACGCCGTGGGAGCCGAGAAGGCCCACCTCGTCGGCGAGTCGCTCGGCGGCTGGGTCGCGGCGTGGACGGCGAGCGAGCACCCGGAGCGCGTCGCGACGCTGCAGCTGCTGTGCATGGGCGGCACGAAGGTGAACCCCGAGGTGATGCAGCGGCTCAAGACGTCCACCACCGCGGCGTCGCTGGAGGACGACATCGAGCTCACCCGCAAACGGCTGCGGCTGCTGTGGGCCGAGTGGGACGACGACCTCGGCGACGAGCTCACCGAGGTGCGCTACGACATCTACCACCGGCCGGAGTTCCAGAAGAACCTGCACAACCTGCTGGCACTGCAGGAGACCGAGACGCGCGAGCGCAACCTGCTGCGTCCTGAGCGCATGGCCCGGATCAGCGCGCCGACGCTTGTGGTGTGGGGCAACAAGAACCCGTTCGGCGACGTGCCCGAGGCGCACGCCATCGCCGACGCGATCCCCGGCGCCCGGCTGGAGATCTTCCCCGAGTGCGGGCACTGGCCCCAGCACGAGCAGGCCGACCGCTACAACCCGCTGAGCCTCGAGTTCCTCGCCGAGGCGTCGTGACCGGAATCCGGTTCGGTTACGCCGACTCCTCGCTCGGGCAGCTGCACTACGCCGAGTGCGGCACGGGCGCGCCCGTGGTGCTGCTGCACCAGACGCCGCGCTCGTGGGACGAGTACCGCGAGGTGCTGCCGCTGCTCGGCGTCACGCACCGCGCGATCGCCATGGACACCGCGGGGTTCGGGCGATCGGCCCCGCCCGCCGAGCACGGCATCGAGCACTATGCCGCCGCGGTGCTGGAGTTCCTCGACGCGCTCGGTCTGGATCGCGTCTCGCTCGTCGGCCACCACACGGGCGGGGTCGTGGCGATCGAGGTCGCGGCGTCGGCGCCGGAACGGGTCGACCGGCTCGTGCTCTCGTCCACGCCGTGGGTCGACGCGGCCTCGCGAGAGGCCCGCGCCAAGCGGCCCCCGATCGACCACGTGCCGGTGAGCGAGGACGGCGAGCACCTCACGACGCTCTGGCAGCGCAGGCAGGGCTTCTACCCGAAGGGCAGGCCCGACCTGCTCACGCGGTTCGTGCGCGACGCGCTCGTGCTCGGCGACGACGTCGAGGCCGGGCACCACGCGGTGGGCCGCTACCGCATGGAGGAGCGCATCGGCAAGGTCTCCGCACCCGCGCTCTGTATCGGCGCCTCGGCCGATCCGCACGTGTTTCCTCAGCTCGACGCATTGTCATCGCGCCTGAACAACGCGAAGGTGGTGATTGTCGAGGGCGGCATGGTTCCGTTGATGGAGGAGCATGCCGAAGAGGTCGTGCGAGTGATCGCGAGGTTCCTGACATGACTGTCGTTTCGCCGCCGGGCCCCACCACCACGATGAACTCGGTGCTCGGCAAGGCACAGCTGATCATCGAGGCGTTCACGGTCGACGACGTGTCCCTGTCGCTGACCGACCTGGTGCGCCGCACCGGCGTCGCCAAGGCCAGCGTGCACCGGCTGGCGCAGGAGCTGCTGGCGTGGGGCCTGCTCGAACGCGCGGGCACCGGCTACCGGCTCGGGCTCAAGCTGTTCGAGATCGGCCACCGCGTGCCGAGGCAGCGGATCGTGCGCGACGCCGCGCTGCCGTACATGGAGGACCTGCTGCTCGCGACGCAGGAGACCGTGCACTTCGCGATCCGCCACGGCACCGAGGTGCTGTACCTGGAGAAGATCGTGGTGCACCGGGGCCTGAGCGAGCAGTCGCGGGTGGCCGGCAGGCTGCCGATGTACTGCACGGCGACCGGCAAGATGCTGCTGGCCCACGCCCCCGACGAGCTGTTCGCCGAGGTCGTCGGCAAGGGCCTGCGCCCGCTGACCAGGCACACCATCACCTCGCCCGCCGTGCTGCGCGGGCAGCTCGACAAGATCCGCGAGCGCGGCATCGCCACCGAGTGGGAGGAGACCCGGCTCGGCTACGCCAGCACCGCGGTACCCGTCCCGGACGTCGACGGCAGCCCCATCGGCGCGCTGTCGGTGACCGCGCCGACCACACGGATGAACGCCGCCCAGGTGGCCGGGGCCCTGCGCACCGCCGCGAACGGCATCGCCCGCACGCTGCGCGCGACGCGCTGAGCAGGTCCGGTGCGCGGACCCGCGTGGTTGACGCCGCCGCACCAGTAGTTGAAGGGTTTGCGAATGAGCGACGATTGGTCCGTCACCTCGGTGATCCGCAGGCTGCTCAGTCCGGAGGGGCTCGCCGACCCGTACGCGATCTACTCCGAGATCCGGGCCGCCGCCGACGCGGGGCTGCCGACGGGGCGGTTCCTGTTCCGCTACGCCGACGTGCGCGAGGCGCTCTACGACCGTGACCTCAGCTCCGACCGCGTCTCCGCGATCCTGCGGCCGCTGCCCGAGGAGGCGAGGCGCGAGGCCGCGCCGCTGGAGGAGACGATGCGCGACATCGTCGTGTTCTCCGACCAGCCCGACCACCGGCGCCTGCGCAGGCTGCTGCTCAAGGCGTTCACACCGCGCATGGTGGCACAGGCCAAGCCCGAGATCGAGAAGCTGACGCGTTCGCTGCTCGACTCGCTGCCCGCCGACGGCGACGCGTTCGACCTGCACCGGGGGCTCATGTATCCGATGCCGGCGCTCGTGGTGTCCGCGCTGCTCGGCATCCCCGAGGAGGAGCACGAGGCGTTCCAGGGCTGGGCGCTCGACCTGGTGCTCGTGGTCGGCTCCGGCCGGATCACGCCCGAGCTGGCGCGGCGGGCCTCCGACAGCGCGCTGCGCATGCGGGAGCTGTTGTCACGGCTGGTGGAGCAGCGGCGCAAGGCGCCTGGTCCGGACCTGCTCAGCGCCATGATCGAGGCCGTCGACGAGGGTGAGCGGCTCACCGAGAACGAGCTGTACGCCAACGCGCTGTTCCTCATGACCGCGGGCCACGAGACGGCGACCAACATGCTGAGCAACGGTCTGCTCGCACTCCTGCGTCACCCCGACCAGCTGGAACTGCTGCGGAGTGACCTCTCGCTGCTGGGCTCCGCGACCGAGGAGATGCTGCGCTTCGAGGGGCCGGTGCAGATCGCGGCCAGGATCGCCGACCGCGACCGCGAGCTGTGCGGACTTGACCTCAAGCGAGGGCAGGCCGTGATCCTGCTGCTCGGCGCCGCCAACCGCGACCCCGAGGTGTTCCCCGAGCCGGACCGGTTCGACATCACCCGCGCGCCGAAGGGGCACCTCGCGTTCTCGCACGGCATGCACTTCTGCCTCGGTGCCGCGCTCGCGCGGGCCGAGATGGAAGTGGTGCTGCCGCTGGTGTTCGAGCGGTTCCCCCGGCTGCGGCTCGCCGAGGAGCACATCGAATGGCAGCCGACGCTCGACTTCCGTGGTCCGAACCGCCTGCTGGTGAGGTGAGCGCATGACTGGGGTGGACGTTGTCGACACGCCGGTGGCCGAGCTGGCCGACGCGGTCGATCGTGCTCGTGCGGGCTCGGCGTTCCTGCGCGAGAAGCTCGGTGACCTCCCGGTCCGCGGGGCCGAGGACTTCGCGCGGTTGCCGTTCACCACCAAGCAGGAGCTGCGCGAGACGCCGTTCCTCGACTACGCGGCCGTGCCCGCTGAGCGGATCGTGCGCATCCACTCGTCGTCCGGCACCACGGGCAGGCGCACGATCTGCGCCTACTCGGCCAAGGACCTCGACGACTGGGCCGAGATGTTCGCCCGCTGCTACTCGTTCGCGGGTGTGACCGAGGCCGACCGGGTGCAGCTCATGGTCGGCTACGGGATGTGGACCGCCGGTGTCGGTTTCCAGGCCGGTGCCGAGCGGCTCGGAGCCATGACCGTGCCGAGCGGGCCGGGAAATACCGACCTGCAGCTCGAGCTGATGCGCGAGGCCGGGACGACGGTGTTCGGCGCGACGTCGTCGTTCGCGCTGCTCATCGCGGAGCTGGTGGAGCGCGAGGGCCTGCGCGACGAGCTGTCGCTGCGCGTCGGCGTGATCGGCTCGGAACGCTGGGGCGACGCCACGCGCAGGCGCATCGAGTCGGGGCTCGGCATCGAGACGTTCGACATCTACGGCATGACCGAGCTGTGGGGGCCGGGCACCGGCATCGAGTGCTCCCAGCACGACGGCATGCACGTGTGGTCGGACCATTACCACGTCGAGATCGTCGACCCGGAGACGCTGGAGCCGGTGCCGCACGGAACGCCGGGCGAGGTGGTGGTGACGACGCTGACCAAGGAGGCCACCCCGCTCGTGCGCTACCGCACGCGTGACCTGTCCTTTCGCTACGGCGAGCCGTGTCAGTGCGGGAGCCCGTATCCGCGCATCGGGCGCATCGAGGGCCGCTCCGACGACCAGGTGAAGGTGCGCGGCGTGATCTTCCTGCCCGCACAGGTCGACACGGTGCTGGCCGAGGTCGCGGGCGCGGGCTCGGAGTTCCAGGCGCACGTCGACCGCGACGAGTCGGGCCGCGACTCGCTCACCATCCGCGTGGAGGGCAGCGACCGGCCCGGCCTCGCCGGTGAGCTGGCCGAACGGTTCCAGGCGAAGATCGGCATCCGTGTCGATGTGGACCTGGTCGCGATGGGCACCCTTCCCCGCAACGCGGGCAAGACGAAGCGGGTCTTCGACCACCGCACCCTGTAGGCGGGCCCGACTGCAGTGAAGGCCACCTTCACTGCGTTCAACGCAGTCAAGGTGGCCTTCACTGCAGTACTGCATCAGTGCATGTGCGGTCAGGCGGACTTGATGGCCTCGCCCAGCAGCTCGAGGGCCAACTCCGGCTCGGGGCCCAGCTCGCCGCTGAACGACACCGCGTCGAACCCGGCCTCGCGCCAGCGCTTCAGCCCGGCCACGAGGTCGTTGAGGTCGCCCGCCGCCATGAAGAGGTCCAGCGTGCGGTCGCTGATCTCGGCGAGCCGCTCGGTCTGCCCGTCGCGCGTCGCGGCGCGGGCGGCGTCGACCTCGGCCTGCGGCACGTCGTGGAACTTCAGCAGCGGACCAAGGTGCGGGAGGAACGTCGCCATGATGCGCCGCGCGCCCTGCCGGGCCAGCTCGCGGTCGGGGTGCACGTAGGTCCAGTTCTCCACCACGAAGTCCACGTCCGAACGCGAGCGGCCCGCCTCCTCGGCGCCCGCGTGGAACTCCTCGCGCAGCATCGTCGAGTAGGCCGGGTCCCATTGCGCCGCAAGGCGAAGGCCCTCGCAGTGCGCACCCGCGAGGCGCGCGCCCTTCGGGCCGTGCGCGCCGAGGTACACCGGCACGCGGCGGCCGGTGCCGAAGTGCAGCTTCGCTGACTTGCCCAGCTGGAACACGTCGCCGTGGTACTCGGAGCCGTCGCCGGTGATCACGGCGCGGATGACGTCGACGGCCTCGCGCACGCCCTTGAGCGTCGACGGATTGGTCTGGCCCACCAACTCGTACATGGAGCCGCGGCCGATGCCGAGCACCGCGCGGCCGCCGGAGAGCTCGTCGAGGTGCGCGATGTTCGCCGCGATCTGCACCGGGTGGCTCAGGTAGGGGTGGGTGACGTTCGGGCCGACCTGGATGCGGGACGTGGCGCGCGCGATGTCGCACAGCACCGGCCACACCGGCCTGCGCAGCAGCACGTCGTGCACTGTGACGTCCTCGAAGCCGAGCTCCTCGGCCCGCGCCGCGACCGCCGGGTAGGTCTCGATCGGCAGATTTCCGTGGAGCTGCAAGAGATAGCGCATGTTGGTCGTCACGCCGCGAGCATAGTCATGCCCTCGCGGGCGTTCCGGCGGAGTTCGTCGAGGTCCTCCGTGCCCAGCGAGCGCGGGTTGCGGCCCTCGGCCAGCAGGTCCTCGCCGAGCGCGGTGCCCATCAGCGTCAGGATGGCGGAGCCGACGGGCGCCTCGACCCCGGCCAGGCGCGCGAGCGCGACGTTCAGCACCAGACCGCAGCGGATGTCCTCGCCGACGTAGCGGTGCTGGAGGGTCACCGACTCGCGCCACAGGCCCGACGCGAGCAGCCGCGCCTTGGCATCCGGCGGGTACATCGAGGTGTCGCGGCCCGCGTAGTAGTCCGCGAGCGGCCAGTGCGGCTCGCCGAAGCCGAGCGCGCGGCGCAGCGCGACGCGCTCCGCGTCGAGCGCGCGGGTGGTGGCCAGCACCGAGGGCGACGCGCCGTCGGCGTGGATGTCGAACCGCTCGGCGATGGTCTCGATGGCGCCGAGGTTGTGGGCGATCAGCGGCGGGTGGATCACGGGGCCCCAGTTGCTGAGCGCCGCGTCGAGGCCGTCGGTCAGCCGTACGGCCATCGGGTACGCGGCGGCGAAGCGGGCGTGCGCGTCGTCGGCCAGGGCGCCGGTGCCGGGAATCGAGCCGACGGGGAGGTTGCCGGAGATCACGGGGATGCTGACCTCGCCGGGTGCGGTGACCCTCGTGAGGTAGGGCAGCGTGCCGGTTTCGAGGAAGGCGACGTCGGGCCTGCGTTTCGCTCCGAGCCACGTGCCGAAGGTGCCGGGGGTGAACGCGACGGCCTGACCGGGTGCGAGCAGGGGCGTGAGCGCGTCGAGCAGTTCCGGTTGGGCAGTGGCGGGTACCGGCGCGACGATCAGGTCGCTGCCCTTGATCGCGGCGCCGAGGTCGTGGGTGACCAGTGTGGGGGTGACCTCGCCTGCGTCGTCGTGGGTGCGGTACCGCAGTCGCCCGCCGTCTGGGAACGGCGCGGAGCGCCTCCACCAGCGCACGTCGTGACCGCCGAGGGAGAGGTCCACCACCGCCGCGTGCGACCCGTTCCCGCCGCCAAGAACCGTGACGATCACGCGCGTACCTCCAGCCTCCGGGACCCTTCCGACCGCAGTAGACCCCCAACCCCGGGAACGGGCAAGGCCGAGAGTCCACTCACCAGACCTGGACGCGCGAGTTGCCCGTCCGGGACGCCGAGTTGCCCGTTCCGGTTCGGGAGATGCCCGCTCCGGCTCGCGAGTTGCCCGTTCGGGACGCGAGTTGCCCGTTCGGGACGCCGAGTTGCCCGCTCTGGTTCGCGAGTTGCCCGCTCCGGTTCGCGAGTTGCCCGTTCGGGACGCCGAGTTGCCCGTTCCGGTTCGGGAGATGCCCGCTCCGGCTCGCGAGTTGGCCGTTCGGAGCGTCGTCCGTGACGGCGGGAGTGGGAACTCGCGGTCGGGAGTGGGGAACTCGCGGTCGGGAGTGGGGAACTCGCGCGCTTGCCGTCGCCGTAGGGCTTCTCCAGCCCCCGGACGTGCCCGGCTTGGTTCATCGCCTTCCGTACCCTGCCCAAAGGCGGCCGGGGTCTCTCTAACACTGTTAACCTGTCAAGGGTGGGGGTTGCTGATCCGCAGGCTGCGCGCCCGGCACGGGAGCTGGGATGAGCGCGCCGGGCGCCGAGCTCGCGCGCGAGCTGCTGCGGGTGCGTGACCTGATCGACCGGTCCTACGCCCAGGACCTGGACATCCCGGCGCTGGCTCGGACGGCGTGTGTCTCGCAGGCGCATTTCCGGCGCACGTTCAAGCAGGCGTTCGGGGAGACACCGCACCGGTACCTGATGACGCGCAGGCTCGAACGCGCCAAGGCGCTGCTTCGCGCGGGCGAGCTGTCGGTCACCGAGGTGTGCCTCGCGGTCGGCTTCACGAGCCTCGGCTCGTTCAGCACGCAGTTCCGCCGGTTCGTCGGCGAGAGTCCGACGGCGTACCGGCGGCGCGCGGCGAGCCTGCCGCCGGTGCCGATCCCGGCCTGCTACCTCCGGATCTGGACGCGCCCGCGCGAATGAGCGTTTTCGAGAAGCACGCCGACCTCCCGGCTCGTTAGCGTCCTTTTCGGAGGTGGTTACCGATGATCACAGGAATGGCTCTGGTCTGCGTCCGGGTTCGCGACCAACAGGAGGCGTACGAGTTCTACGTCGGCAAGCTCGGCCTCAAGCCCACGATGGACGAGACGATCGACGGGTTCCGGTACCTGATCGTGTCGGCGCCGGAACAGCCGGAGCTGCCAATCATGCTGGTGGAGCCGGAGGCGCCGATGATCGACGACGAGGCGGCACGGCAGATCCGCACGCTGCTGGCGACGGGTGCGCTCGGTCCCGGCGCCTTTCGCACCGACGACTGCCGCGCCACCTACGCCGAGCTGAAGGCCAAGGGGGTCGAGTTCGTCGAGGAGCCGGAGGAGCGGTTCTACGGCATCGACGCCGCGTTCCGCGACCCGAGCGGCAACCACTGGCGGCTCACGCAGCCCAAGCCGCCCCAGTGACCACGACGCATGCAGTGAAGGCCACCTTCACTGCGTTGACCGCAGTGAAGGTGGCCTTCACTGCGGTCCGCCTGACCTGGGCCGGCCCGGTGGGAGCACCGCCTTCTTCGTGCGGATCGTGGCGTCGATGCTCACGGTCAGGAAGCGCTCGATGGTGCGCCGCTCCTCGGGGCCGAACTCGGTCCAGGTGCGAGAGAGCTCCTCGCCGAGCGGCGTGAAGAGACTCCTGGCGAGCTCCAGCGCCGTCTCCTCCACCCGCAGCTCGACGCGTCGGCGATCGGTCTCGCTGCGGGTGCGGTGCACGTGGCCCGCCGACTCGAGCCGGTCGATCAGGGCCGTCGTCGCCGAGGCCGACAGGTGCAGTGCCTCGGCGAGCTCCCTGGGGCTCGGCGGCCCTCCTGACCTGGTGGCATCCATGATCACGGCCAGTGCGTTGAGATCCGTGCGGTGCATGCGGTGCGCCTGGCGCAGGATCTCGACGAACTCGCCGTTCTCCACGGTCAGCTGCCGCAACAGGCGGACGAGGACGTCGTCGCCGGGGCTGTGAGCCGCTGTCACGTTTGTCTCACTCCTCCCCGTTTGCCGCTTCCACCTACCCAGCTTAGTATTTCGATCACCGAATCATTCGATGGTCGAACTAACTGGGAGAACCGTGCGCAGGCTCCGCTGGCTCGTTCCCGCGCTGATCATGATCGGCTGGCTGGCGATCGGCGGGTTCGGCGGCCCGTTCGCGGGCAAGCTGAGTGACGTCTCCGAGAACGACAACTCGGCGTTCCTGCCCGCGTCCGCCGAAGCCACGGAGGTCCAGCGGCTGCAGGAGCGGTTCACCCGGAACGAGGCCGTGCCCACGATCGTCGTCGCCGAGCGCGCGGGCGGCGTCACCCCGGCCGACCGCGCGTTCCTCCAGGAACGCGCTGCCGATGCGGCCTCGATCGAGGGAGTCGTCCAGCCGGTTTCACCGGTGATCCCGTCGCGGGACGGCAAGGCGCTGCAGCTCGTCGTGCCCATGACGGGCGAGCCGAACGAGGCCGTCGAGGAGCTGCGCGGCCTGCTCGACCGCGACCGGCCGGACGGGCTCGACGTCTACGCCGCCGGTCCGGCTGGGCAGATCGCCGACCTTTCCGAAGCGTTCGGCGGCATCGACGGGATGCTCCTGCTCGTCGCGGGCTCGGTCGTGGCCGTGATCCTGATCATCGTCTACCGAAGCCCGCTGCTGCCGTTCCTCGTGCTGCTCTCCGGGATCTTCGCGCTCGGCCTCGCGAGCCTCACCGTCTACCTGCTCGCCGACTCCGGAGCGCTCGCGCTCAACGGCCAGAGCCAGGGCATCCTGTTCATCCTCGTCTTCGGGGCCGCGACCGACTACGCGCTGCTGCTCGTCTCCCGATTCCGCGAGGAGCTGCGGGACACCGAGGACCGGTACGTCGCGATCCGCAAGGCACTGCGCGGCACCATCGAACCCATCGCCGCCTCGGCGGGCACCGTGATCCTCGGCGTGCTGTGCCTGCTGTTCAGCGACCTCAACTCCAACCGGGGGCTCGGCCCGGTCGCCGCGATCGGCATCGGTGCCTCGCTGCTGGCCTCGGTCACCTTCCTGCCCGCGGTGCTGGCGATCTTCGGCCGCGCCGCGTTCTGGCCGTTCCGCCCGCTGCACGGCTCCCCGCACCCGGAGGCGAAGGGCGTATGGGGCCGGATCGCCGGCCTCGTCGACCGGAAGCCGAGGGCGATCTGGGTGGTCACCGCGCTGGTGCTGCTCGCGGGCGCGGCGTTCGTGCCGCAACTCAAAGCCGACGGCACGTCCCAGACCGACGTCTTTCTCACCGAGGTCGACTCGGTCGCCGGGCAGGAGGTGCTTTCGCGGCACTTCCCCGGCGGCGTCGGCTCGCCCGCGATCGTGATCGCCAACGCGCAGCAGACCGACGCCGTGCTCGAGGCGACGCGTGTCGACGGCGTCTCCAGCGCCGAGCCCGCGGGCACCCGCGACGGGCTCGTGCTCATCGAGGCCGTGCTCGACGCTCCGGCCGACTCCGAGCGGGCGGTGGGGATCGTGCAGAGCCTTCGCGACTCGGTGCGCGCCGTGGACGCGGACGCGAAGGTGGGCGGGCGCACCGCCGTTCAGCTCGACACGCAGGAAACGTCCAAACGCGATCGCATGGTGATCATCCCGCTCGTGCTCGTGGTGGTGCTCGCCGTGCTGGCGCTGCTGCTGCGCTCGCTGCTCGCCCCGCTGCTGCTCGTGGCCACCGTGGTGCTGTCGTTCGCGGCCACGATGGGGGTGTCGGCGCTGGTGTTCAACCACGTGCTCGGCTTCCCCGGCGCCGACCCGGCCGTGCCGCTGTTCGGCTTCGTCTTCCTGGTGGCGCTCGGCATCGACTACAACATCTTCCTCATGACCAGGGTCCGGGAGGAGGCGCGGACGAGGGGCACGCGCGAGGGCACGCGCTACGGGCTCACCGTCACCGGTGGGGTGATCACGTCGGCGGGCGTGGTGCTCGCGGCGACGTTCGCGGCGCTCGCGGTGCTGCCGATCCTGTTCCTCGCGCAGATCGCGTTCATCGTCGCGTTCGGCGTGCTGCTCGACACCCTGATCGTCCGGTCGCTGCTGGTGCCCGCGCTGACCATCGACATCGGCAAGAAGGTGTGGTGGCCCTCGGCGCTGTCCCGGTGAGGTTTGCCGTCGACCCATGCGGGAATGCGTACGTATGGCTACTTGCGAAGTCTGTGGGAACGAGTACGACCTCTCCTTCGAGATCCACACCAAGGGCGGCGGCAAGCACACGTTCGACTCTTTCGAGTGCGCCATCCACAAGCTCGCGCCCGTGTGTGAACACTGCGGCTGCAAGGTGGCCGGGCACGGCGTCGACGTCGATGGGCACTTCTTCTGCTGTGCGCACTGCGCACGCGAGTCCACCGAGCTGGGCGCCAAGGCCCGCGACGCCGTGACCGCCTAGGTCCGACACGCCGCTGGTGTCCTGACGCAGGACACTAGCGGCCGACCAGCGCCCTGGCGAAGAAGGCCAGGTTGGCCGGCCGCTCGCCGAGGCGCCGCACGAAGTACGGGTACCACTCGCCGCCGTAGGGCACGTAGACCCTCATGCCCAGCCCGCGGGCGGCGAGTCGCCGCTGCTCGTCCACACGGATGCCGAACAGCATCTGGTGCTCGTACTCCGTGGTGCCCCGCCCTGCCCGCAGCGCGAGGTCCTGTGCGATCTCGATCAGCCTGGGGTCGTGGGTGGCGACCATCGGGTAGCCGTCGCCGTGCATGAGCGTCTTGAGACAGCGCACGTACGACGCGTCCACGTCGGCCCTGTCCCGGTAGGCCACCGAGGCCGGCTCGTCGTAGGCGCCCTTGCACAGGCGCACCCGCGAGCCGGGTCCGGCGAGGTCGGCGCAGTCGCCCTCGGTGCGCCGCAGGTACGCCTGCACCACGGCGCCCACCCACGGGAAGTCCACCCGCAGCTCACGCACGATCGAGAGCGTGGCGTCGACCGTCGTGTGGTCCTCCATGTCCACGGTCACCGTGGTGCCCGCGCTCGCCGCGGCCTCGCAGATCGCCCGCGCCCCTTCGAGGGCGATCTTGTCGCCGTCGCGGGGCAGGGTCCGGCCCAGCGCCGACAGCTTCACCGACACCTCCGCCTTCGCGGCCAGCCCCTCGTCGGCGAGGGTGCCGAGCAGGCTCTGGTACGCCTCGACGGCCGCGTCGGCCTGAGCCCGTTCCCCAGTGTCCTCGCCGAGGTGGTCGAGCGTGACGAGTCGGTCGCGGGTCAGCTCCCGCGTCGCGGCCAGCGCGTCGGTGACCCCCTCGCCCGCGACGAACCGGTCGACGATCGGCCTGGCGAGCGGCAGGTTCTCGACGAGCGAGCGGCACTTCCGCGAGCGGGACGCGGCGATGATGGCCGAGCGCAGCATGGCGAACTCCTAGAGCTGGTGCGGGTACGACGAGCGGACCGGGGGCACGAACGTCTCCTTGACCGTGCGCGGGCTGACCCAGCGCAGGAGGTTGTAGACCGAGCCCGCCTTGTCGTTGGTGCCCGACCCGCGGGCGCCGCCGAAGGGCTGCTGGCCGACGACCGCGCCGGTCGGCTTGTCGTTGACGTAGAAGTTGCCCGCCGCGAAGCGCAGCACCTCCTTCGCGCGCTCGATGGCGGCCCGGTCGGTCGCGATGATCGAGCCGGTGAGCCCGTAGGCCGCGCCGCGGTCCACCTCGTGCAGCACGCGGTCGTACTCGCCGTCCTCGTAGACGTGCACGGCCAGCACGGGCCCGAAGTACTCGGTGCGGAACACCTCGTGCGTGGGGTCGGAGCCCTCGAGCACGGTCGGCCGCACGAAGTAGCCGGTCGAATCGTCGGCCGTGCCGCCCGCGAGCACCTCCAGCGAGGGTGCCGCGTGCGCCATCTCCAGCACCCCGGCCAGCCGGTCGTAGGCCCTGCGGTCGATGACGGCGCCCATGAAGTTGCGCAGGTCGGTCACGTCGCCGACCGTCAGCGCCTCGACCTCGGACACCAGGTCGTCCTTGAGCCGTGCCCACACCGAGCGCGGTACGAACGCGCGTGAGGCCGCGGAGCACTTCTGGCCCTGGAACTCGAACGCGCCGCGGACGAGTGCCGTGCGCAGGACGTCGACGTCGGCACTGGGGTGCGCCACCACGAAGTCCTTGCCGCCGGTCTCGCCGACCAGCCTCGGATACGTGCGGTAGCCGCCGATGTTGGCGCCGACGGCCGACCACAGGTGCTGGAACGTCCTCGTGGAGCCGGTGAAGTGGATGCCGGCGAGCGCGGGGTCGGCGAGCGCGACGTCCGAGACGGCGAGGCCGTCGCCGGGCAGCAGGTTGATCACGCCCGGCGGCAGGCCGGCCTCCTCCAGCAGGCGCAGCGTCAGGTGCGCGGCGAGGCCCTGCGTCGGCGACGGCTTCCACAGCACGGTGTTGCCCATCAGCGCGGGCGCGGTGGGCAGGTTGCCGGCGATGGCGGTGAAGTTGAACGGCGTGATCGCGTAGACGAAGCCCTCGAGCGGGCGGTAGTCGAGCCGGTTCCACACGCCGGGCGAGCTCTGCGGCTGACCTTCAAGCAGCTCGCGGGCGAAGTGGACGTTGAACCGCCAGAAGTCGGCGAGCTCGCACGCGGAGTCGATCTCGGCCTGCACGGCGGTCTTGGACTGGCCGAGCATCGTCGCGGCGTTGAGGGTGTCGCGCCACGGCCCCGACAGCAGGTCGGCGGCGCGCAGCAGCACGGCGGCGCGCTCGTCGAAGGACAGGCGCCGCCACGACTCGCCCGCCCGCAACGCGGCGTCGATGGCGTCCTTCGCGTCGGCGTGCGTCGAGTTGGCCGTGGTGCCCAGCACGTGGGCGTGGTTGTGCGGCTGGACGACGTCGATGCGCTCGCCGTCCGGCATCCGCTGCTCGCCGCCGATGGTGGCGGTGAGCTCGAACCGCGTGCTCGCGAGCTCGGCGAGCTTGCGGGTGAGGCTCTCGCGCTCGGGCGAGCCGGGTGCGTAGTCCCGGACCGGTTCGTTGCGCGGCGCTGGCGGGCTCGTGATGGCGTCCATGCCTGGAAGTGTGGGACCGCGACCGGGCTCGCGGGCTGTGTGTCCGGCTAACGTTGAACCATGGGTGTTGGCCGATCGAACAACGGCTTGGGGTTGCGTCAACTGCTGGTGGCGATCGGCCTTCCACTGGTGGAGCTGCGCACGGAACACGCCGATCCGCTGGTGCGCGGCGTGGCGATCCTCGACCCCGACGACGAGCCCGGCGGCTACGCGGGCGAGCTGGTGCTGATCATCGGCGCGCGCGGGCGCGAGGCGGCCCGGCCGGTGCGGGCGGCGGCCCGCCGGGGCGCGGCCGCCGTCGCGGTGAAGGAGGCGACCGACGAGCTGGCCGGAATCGCGGACGAGTCGGGCGTCGCCCTGCTCAGCGTGGCTGCGCCGGTGCGCTGGGACCAGCTGGAGATCGTGGTGCGGCAGGTGCTCGACAGCGCCACGCTCGCCGAGGGCTTCAGCGACGAGCCCGGCGACCTGTTCTCGCTTGCGCAAACGCTTGCCCTGCTCACGGGTGGCAGCGTCAGCATCGAGGACGCCGGCAACCGGGTGCTCGCCTACTCGAGGTCGGACGACGAGGTCGACGAGCTGCGCAGGCTGTCGATCCTCGGCTGGCAAGGACCTGAAAGCTACCTCGCGCTGCTGCGCGAGTGGGGCGTGTTCGAACGGCTGCGGTCGGGCGAGGAGGTGGTGCGCATCGAGCCGCACCCAGAGCTCGGCATCCGCCGCAGGCTCGCCGTCGGCATCCGCGCCGGCACCCACCACCTCGGCACGGTGTGGGTGCAGGAGGGCAGGGAGCGCTTCGCCGAGCGGGCCGAGAGCGCGTTGCTCGGCGGAGCGCGGCTCGCCGCCGTGCACCTGCTGCGGCAGCGCAGCGAGCACGGCCGCTCGCGCGAGGAGCTGGTGAACGGCCTGCTCACCGGGCACGCCAGCCCCGACCTGGTGGCCGGGCAGCTCGGGCTCGACCCGGCGACGCCGGCCGTCGTCGTGGCGTTCACCGCCCGCGAGCCCACGGCCGATGAGCCGGTGCGGGAGTTGCACCTCGCCGAGATGCTCACGATGGTCTCGGTGCACATGGCCTCGTACCGCAAGGGTGCGCTGGTCGGCGCCGACGGCGCGCGCGTGTACGCGGTGCTGCCGGACGCGCGGCAGCTCAGCGGGCTCGTCGCCGAGGTCACCGACGTGGCCGAGGTGCTCACGCGGCGCACCGGCGTGCGCGTGCAGGCGGGCCTCGGCTCCGCCGTCGCGGCGCTGCGCGACGTCCGCGCGTCGAGGGCCGAGGCCGACCGCGTGCTCGACGCGATGGGCGCCGCCCGGTCGGTCGCGAGCATCGCCGACCTGCGGGCCGAGGTGCTGCTCGGCGAGACGCTCGCGCTGCTGGAGGCCAACCCCGACCTGCACGATCCCGCGGTCGCCGCACTGCTGGCCCACGACGCCGAGCACGGCTCCGAGCTGGTGCCCACGCTGCTCGCCTGGCTCGACGCGATGGGCGACGTGCGCTCGGTGGCCGCCGCGCTGCACGTCCACCCCAACACCGTGCGGCACCGGTTGCGCAGGGTGGGCACCGTGAGCGGCATCGACCTCGGCGACCCGCGCGAGCGGCTGTCCTGCCACCTACAGCTGTTGCTGGCCGTCACAACCGGGGTCACCACCACGACGGTTCGTGGTTGAATTTCCGAAGGCGGATTGCAGAAGGGGTGGACGTGGCGAGGCTCGGAGAACTGGAGCGCGCGGTGATGGATGTGCTCTGGGCGCGACCCGAGCCGGCCAGCGTGCGTGCGGTACACGCGGCGCTCGCTGACCGCGGGCTCGCCTACACGACCGTGATGACCGTGTTGACCCGGCTGGCGGCGAAGAACGTCGTGCGCCGCGAACGGGCAGGCCGCGCCTGGCTGTACGCGCCCGCGGCGACGCGCGAGGAGTACGTCGCCGAGCTGATGCTGGAGGCACTTGAGCTGACCGGCGACCGTGGCTCAGCGCTGGTGCGCTTCGCGCAGTCGGTGACCAGCGACGAGGCCGACGCGCTCCGGCAGGCGCTGGAACGGGGAGAGAAGACGTGATCCTCGTGGGGCACCAGCTCGCGGCGGGCGCGGCGGCCGTGGCCGTGGCGCTCTGGCTGCTGCGCAGCCGCTGGACGCACGCCCACCCCAGGGCGGCTCTGATCCTCTGGCAGATCACGGTCCTCACGCTGGTGGTGTCCACGATCGGCGCGCTGCTCGGCTTCGGGCTCGCGCCCTACCAGCGGGGCCTGGTGCCCGCGCTGTTCGACCTCCCCCCGGTGATCCACGAGTTGGATCTGTGGCACTCCGCGGCCGTCGTGGCCGGGCTCGCGCTCGCGGGCTGGCTGGTCGTCAACCAGCTGCTGTGCCTGCGCAGTACGGCTCGCGCGCGGGCGCGGCACCGGCTGTTGCTGCAGCTGGTCGCGCGGCAGGACACCGGCGCGCTCGTGGTGGACCATCCCATCGCCGTCGCCTACTGCCTGCCCGGCCGCAACCCCCGGATCGTCGTCAGCGCCGGTGCGCGGCGGCTGCTGACCGAAGCGGAGCTGGACGCCGTTCTCGCCCACGAGCGGGCGCACGCGCGGGAGCGGCACCACCTCGTGGTGGCGCCGTTCCAGGCGTTGCGCAGGCTGCTGCCGGGCAGCGCGCTGCTCACGCGGGTGTGCGCGACGATCGAGCTGCTCGTGGAGATGTGCGCCGACGACAAGGCAGCCCGCCAGCACGGCAGGGAGCCGCTGGCGAGCGCGCTGGAGCGCTTCCACGCCAACGGAACGGCGGGCACCCCGGCGGGTGCGCTGGCCGTCGCCGACACCGCGGTGCAGGCGCGGATCCGCCGGCTGCGCGAACCGGACCGGTTCGGCTTCCCGCCCGCGCTGCCGCTGGCCTGCCTGCTGGTGCTGACGGCCCTCGCCACGTCGTCGACCCTTTTCGCCATCCCCCTCTGACCAACCGCGGTGAAGGCCACCTTCCCTGCGCGCCTCTACTACTGCATGTAGTAAGTTCTCGGCATGGAAATCGTCTACGACGCATTGGTCGTGCTGCACCTGCTCGGGATGGCCGGCATCGTCAGTGGCGTGGTCGCGCGCAGCGTCGCACCGGCCGGACCCGCTCCCGCGATCACGATGTACAGCGCGGGCGCACAGGTCCTCACCGGTGTCGCGCTCGTCGGTATCGCCTCGGCCGGCCTCGTCGCCGCGGAACCGGACAACACCAAGGTCGCCGTCAAGCTCGGCATCGCCGTGATCGTGCTCGTGCTGGCCCACATCCTGTGGCGCCGCCCCGAGTCCGGCAAGGGCGTGTTCTACGGGCTGGCCGGCTTCACGCTGGCCAACGTGGTCATCGCGGTGTTCTGGTAGGCGCGGTCCGCCGCAGCCAGAGGAGCCCGATGACGGGCAGCACGAGCGGAATGAACAGGTAACCCATCCCGTAGTTCGACCAGACAGCGGCGTCGGGGAACGCCGCCTGGTCGAACACACTCAGTGTTCCCACCACGAGCACGCCGGCCAACTCCACCGAGCACGCCACGAGCGCGATCCGCCACCACAGGATGCCGGTGCGCGCGAGCGCGAACGTCGCGAGCAGGTACACCACGGCCGCGAACGCCGAGAGCACGTACGGCACGGGCGCCTCGTCGAAGCGGGTCGCGATCTGCACGGCCGCTCGCGACGTGGCGGCTACCGCGAAGATCGCGTACACCGCCACCAGCACGCGGCCCGGCCCGCTCGCCGTGGCGGGGCGTTCGGAAGCTTGCTCAGGCACTCGCGCCACCCCAGACCTCCGACATCCGCAGGATCAGCACCGGCACGGTCACACACGCGACGCCGAGGATCACCGTGCTCGACCTGGTGCGCTCGGCCAGCGCCCACACCGCGCCGACCGGCAGCACCAGCAGCGAGCCCACCAGGTAGGCGATGAAGGTGACCATGCTGCCCGGCCGGTCGCCGCCGATGAGCAGCACGACCGAGATCGCCACCTGCGCCAGCAGCAGGCCCTCCAGCACGGCCAGCCCGGTCAGCAGGGGCCGTGCGGGAGCCTTGTTCCTCGCCGCGAGCACGAAGGCCCAGGCCGCGACGGCCAGCGAGCACAGCGCCACCGCGATCGCATACCCAGTGATCACCGGTCCTCCAGCAAGCCAAGTACTACTAGTCGTAGCGTACGGGTCGGGCGGGTGGGCGGTGCGCGGCGGTCGGTCAGTCCTCTGTGGACTCCACGGTCAGTCGCCGCAGCGCCTCCCGCAGTGCTCCGGTGACCGGTTCCGGACGCCTCGTGTCCCGGTCGACGAACACGTGCACGAAGTGGCCTTCGGCGAGCAGTTCGGACCGGTCCTCGCGGTGGATGCCGATCTCGTAGCGCACGCTCGAGGTGCCGAGGTGGCCCACCCGCAACCCGATCGCGAGTTTCTCAGGAAATCCTGAGGAAGCGTGGTAATTGCAGTGTGATTCGACACAAACCCCTATGACCTGGCCTTTTTGAATGTCGAGACCACCCTCCGTGATGAGCCGGCGGTTGATCACCGTGTCCATGAACTCGTAGTAGACCACGTTGTTGACGTGGCCATATACGTCGTTGTCCCGCCATCTGGTCGGTACGAGCTCCCAATGCGCATAAGTCACCCCGGCAATCTAGTCGGCGACTGGATTGCATGGCGTCGGAGCCGGGTATGAGGTAGCGTTCGAACAAGACATCGCGAGCGTTCGGGTCAGTGTGAATTCGGCGTTTGCTGCAATGAATTTCGGCTATTTCTTTTGCCGCACTCCCGAGACCCCGATCCGACCATCACGAGGTGTACATGACCGCGTCCACCAGCTCTACCACGCGACCGAAGGAACGAAGGCCCAAGCCGATCATCTCCGGGCGCACGTCGCTGCCCGAGCACATCACCGTCAAGATCTTCGTGCTGGCGCCCATCGTGGCGCTGGCCCTCGCCGTTCCCTTTGCGTGGGGATGGGGGCTGAGCTGGGTCGACATCGGTCTGGGCGCGCTCTTCTTCGTGCTCAGCGGGCTCGGGATCACCGTCGGCTACCACCGGCTTTTCACCCACGGCTCGTTCAAGGCGAACAGGCCACTGCGGATCGCACTCGCGATCGCCGGGAGCCTTTCGGCGCAGGGGCAGGTCACGACGTGGGTCGCCGATCATCGCAGGCACCACGCGTTCTCCGACCGGGCGGGCGATCCGCACTCGCCGTGGCTGTTCGGCACCGGGCCGAAGGCGCTGGCCAAGGGCTTCTGGCACGCGCACATGGGCTGGCTGTTCGAGCGCGACGTCACGAACGCGGAGCGGTTCGCGCCCGACCTGCTCGCCGACCGCGACATCCAGCGCGTCGACAAGCTGTTCCCGCTGTGGGTGGGGCTGAGCCTGCTGCTGCCCGGCGTGCTCGGCGGCCTCATCACGTGGTCGGTCTGGGGCGGCGTGACGGCGTTCTTCTGGGCCGGGTTCGTGCGGGTCGGCGTGCTGCACCACGTGACGTGGTCGGTGAACTCGATCTGTCACATGATCGGCGAGCGTCCGTTCACCAGTCGCGACAAAGCGGCCAACTTCTGGCCGCTGGCGATCTTCTCCTTCGGCGAGGCGTGGCACAACCTGCACCACGCCGACCCGACGTGCGCCCGGCACGGCGTGCTGCGTGGCCAGATCGACATCTCGGCCCGGCTGATCTGGCTGTTCGAGAAGTTCGGCTGGGCGCGCGACGTCCGCTGGCCGACCACCGCGCGCCTCGACCGGCTCGCCGCCGCCAACTCCTGACCCAGCCTGCAGTGAAGGCCACCTTCCCTGCGCCCACCCGTCTCCCGCCACCACCCAAACGGAGACGCTGACGCGCCGCTGTATTGGTTCAACGCAGTGAAGGTGGCCTTCACTGCGTTTGGCGACCCGTGCCGAGATTTGCAACCTGCTGCAACCCTTCCGCTCAGGGGCACGCCGTAGTCACATAGACATGTGACGTCGGACACAGTGACCGTCGGAGTGGTGGCCAACCCCGCGTCGGGGCGGGACATCCGGCGGCTCGTGGCGCAGGCGTCGGTGTTCCCGACCGCCGAGAAGGCCAACATGGTGCAGCGGCTGCTCACCGCGTTCGCCTCGGTGGGCGTCACCCGCGCGCTGCTGTCCACCGACCTCGGCGGCATCTCCGCCGCCGTGCTGCGGGCCCTGCGCGGCCGCAGGCCGGGGCGCGACGGCGGGTGGCCCGACGTCGTGTTCTGCGACGACGACGCGATCACCGGGACAGCCCGCGACACCACCAACGCCGTGCGCCGCATGGTGGCCGACGGAGCCCGGCTGATCGTGTGCCTCGGCGGCGACGGCACCGCGCGCGTGGCCGCCGCCGCGTGCGGGGACGTGCCGCTGCTCGCGCTGTCGACCGGCACCAACAACGCCTTCCCCCGGATGCGCGAGGCGACCGTCGCCGGGCTGGCCGGCGGGCTTGTCGCCACCGGAGCCGTCGCCGCGGAGACCGGCACCCGCCGTGCCACCGTGCTGCACGCCGGCGTCGCCGACCGTGGCGAGACTGCGCTCGTGGACGTGTGCGCGTCCCGCTCCCGGCACATCGGCTCCCGGGCACTGTGGCACCCCGAGACGATCACCGAGTTGTTCTGCACCTTCGCCGAGCCCGACGGCATCGGCCTCTCCAGCGTCGCCGGCCAGCTCTGCCCGAGCCCGCGCGACGAGCCGGAAGGCGTCGCGCTCACCCTCGCCCCGCCCGAACACGCCCGCTGGGTCGTGCACGCGCCGATCGCGCCAGGGCTCGTCGTGCCCGTCGGCGTCGACGCCTGGCGACCGCTCCCGGTCGGCGAGCCCGTCGAGATCGGCCTGCGCGGCGGCGTGATCGCCGTCGACGGCGAGCGGGAGCTGGAACTCACCGGCACCGAGACCGCGACCGTGCGCCTGTGTGCAGAGGGCCCGCGCTGCGTCGATGTCTCCGCCGTGCTCGCCGAAGCCTCGGCGAACGGACTGCTGCGAACGGAAAACCAAGTGGCACAACGAAAGGAGCGTCAACGATGACGGATACCCTGTCCACGGCGGTATCGCACGAGCTCGATGGCAACGCCCTGCTCGACGCCTACCGCACGATGCGCACCATCCGCGCCTTCGAGGAGCGGCTGCACGACGAGTTCGCCACCGGTGAGATCCCCGGCTTCGTCCACCTCTACGCAGGCGAGGAGGCCTCGGCCACCGGCGTGTGCCTGCACCTCGACGACCGCGACGCCATCGCCAGCACCCACCGCGGCCACGGCCACTGCATCGCCAAGGGCGTGGACGTCAAGGCGATGATGGCCGAGATCTACGGCCGCAGGACCGGCTCGTGCCACGGCAAGGGCGGCTCGATGCACATCGCCGACCTCTCCAAGGGAATGCTCGGCGCGAACGGCATCGTCGGCGGCGGCCCGCCGCTGATCTGCGGCACCGCGCTCGCCGCGAAGCAGAAGGGCACCGGCGGCGTCGGCGTCGCGTTCTTCGGCGACGGCGCGAGCAACCAGGGCACCACGCTCGAGGCGATGAACCTCGCGTCGGTCTGGCAGCTGCCCGCCATCTTCGTGGCGGAGAACAACGGCTACGCCGAGGCCACCTCCAGCACGTGGTCGGTCGCGGCCGACAACATCGCCGACCGCGCGGCTGGGTTCGGCATGCCCGGTGTGATCGTGGACGGGTTCGACTTCTTCGCCGTTCACGAGGCCGCGGCGGAGGCCATCCAGCGGGCCCGCGAGGGCGGAGGGCCCACGCTCATCGAGGTGAAGTTCACCCGCTACTTCGGGCACTTCGAGGGCGACCAGCAGACCTACCGCGCAGGCGAGGTCGCCTACGCCCGCGAGAACCTCGACTGCCTCAAGCGGTTCCGCGCGAGGGTCACCGAGACCGGGCAGGTCGAGGCCGCCCGGCTCGACGCCGTCGACGCGCAGGTGGCCGACCTGATCGACGCCGCCGTCGAGGAGGCCAAGGCCGCGCCGAAGCCCACTGCGGCCGACCTGGAGACCGACGTCTACATCGAGTACTGAGGAGGGTTCCCCAGATGGCACGCACGATCAGCTACCGCGAGGCGCTTGGCGAGGCCCTCGCGCAGGAGATGGAGCGCGACGAGTCGGTGATCGTACTCGGCGAGGACAACGCGGGCGGCGCCGGCAGCCCCGGCGAGGACGACGCGTGGGGCGGCGTTCTCGGTGTCACCAAAGGGCTCTACCACCGCTTCCCCGGCCGGGTGCTCGACACCCCGATCTCCGAGTCGGCGTTCGTCGGCGCGGCGATCGGCGCGGCGACGAGTGGCCTTCGTCCCGTCGCCGAGTTGATGTTCATCGACTTCATGGGCGTCTGCTTCGACCAGATCTTCAACCAGGCGGCCAAGTTCCGGTACATGTTCGGCGGCAAGGCGAAGACGCCGGTGGTGATCCGCACGATGTACGGCGCGGGTCTGCGCGCGGCGGCGCAGCACTCGCAGGCGCTGTACCCGATCTTCACCCACATCCCCGGGCTGAAGGTCGTGGTGCCCTCGAGCCCGTACGAGGCGAAGGGCCTGCTGATCCAGTCCATTCGCGACGACGACCCGGTGATCTTCTGCGAACACAAGGCGATGTACGACGTCACCGGCGACGTGCCGGAGGACAGCTACACGATCCCGTTCGGCGAGGCGGGCGTCGTCCGCGATGGCGACGACGTGACGATCGTGGCCATCGGGCGCATGGTGTCGGTGGCAGAGGAGGCGGCGAAGCAGCTCGCCGAATCCGGGGTCGAGGCCGAGATCATCGACCCGCGCACCACGAGCCCGCTCGACACGGAGACCATCCTGGAAAGCGTCGAGAACACCGGACGGCTCGTGGTGGTGGACGAGGCGACCCCGCGCTGCAACCTCGCCACCGACATCTCCGCGCTCGTCGCCAAGGAGGCGTTCGGCTCGCTGCGCGCCCCGATCGAGATGGTGACCGCTCCGCACACACCGGTGCCGTTCTCCGACGCGCTGGAGGACCTCTACATCCCGGACGCCCAGCGCGTGGCCAACGCCGTGAAGACCGTCGTCGAATGGAAGCGGTGAGGATGAACGACGCCATTCGCAAGGTCGTCATGCCGAAGTGGGGTCTTTCGATGACCAGCGGCAAGGTCACCGAGTGGATCGCCTCGGAGGGTGACGAGATCGCCGACGGCGACGACCTCGCCGAGATCGACACCGACAAGATCGCCGGCGCGCTGGAGTCGGCCGACGAAGGTGTGCTGCGCCGGATCATCGCCCAGGTCGGCGAGGACGTGCCGGTGGGCGCGACGATCGCGCTGATCGCTCCCGCCGACGTGCCGGACGCCGAGCTGGACGAGGCGGCGCTGCTGGCCAGGGAGGAGCTGGACTCGGGCGCGGTGGCCGAGGTCGCGGGCCCCGTCACGGGCAGTGTCGAGGTGGACGGGCGCACGATCTGCTTCGCCGCGCTCGGCGAGGGCGAGGAAACCGTGGTGCTCGTGCACGGCTACGGCGGCGACAAGAACTCCTGGCTCTTCGTGCAGGAGCCGCTGTCGCAGTCACACACCGTGTACGCGCTCGACCTCCCTGGCCACGGCGAGTCCACCAAGGATGTCGGCGACGGCTCACTCGACGTGCTCGCCGGTGCCGTGCTCGGCCTGCTCGCCGAGCGCGGGATCGAGCGGGCGCACCTCGTCGGGCACTCGCTCGGCGGTGCCGTGGTGGTGGCCGCGGCCGCCAGGGAACCCGCGCGGGTGGCCTCGCTGACGCTCATCGCCCCCGCGGGGTTCGGCAGCCGCATCAACGCCGGCTACCTGCGCGGATTCGCCGAGGCGAGGTCGCGCCGGGAGCTCAAGCCGCACCTCGCCGCGCTGTTCGCGGACCCCGGTCAGGTCACCAGGCAGCTCGCCGACGACCTGATGAGGTACAAGCGGCTCGACGGCGTCGACAAGGCACTGGGCGCGCTGCTCGGCACCCTGCTCGACGGCGACGAGCCCGCGCTCGACGTCGCCCCGCTGCTGTCCGAAGTGGACGTCCCGGTGGCGGTGGTGTGGGGCAGGCAGGACGCGGTGCTGCCCGCCACCAACGGCGAGGGCCTCGACGACGTCGAGTACGTGGAACGCGCGGGGCACATGGTGCACCTTGAGCAGCCGAACGCCGTGGTCGTGGCGGTCAATGCGGTGACGAACCGTCGGTAAGGGTTCCGTGCGGAGGGTCCGGCTTGCGACACTCGTCTCCGTGCGCCAGGAGCACCTCGAGGCAGCGGTGCCCGTCGGGGCGGACCCCCGGCGGTACGCGCGCGTGCTCGCGCGGGTGCACGAGGCCGCGCTCTCGGGCGCGAGCCCACCCGCCGAGCCGCGCGCGGTCATCGGCGCGTCCTGGCAGCGCATGCGGCGGCTCGGCCTGGACCCCGACCACGGCCGGGACGGCAGGCCGCTGTCCACCGAGGACGTCGAGGCCAGGCGCCGCGCCAGCGGGCTCGCCGACGCACTGCCGATCCTGCGCAGCGGTCTGATCAGCGTGGCCGAGGAGGCCGCGCACATCATGGTGGTCGTCGATGGCGACGCATGTGTGCTCTGGCGCGAGGGCAGCAACGCCGTGCGGCACCGCGCCGACCGGCTCGGGTTCACCGAGGGCGTGTCGTGGGACGAGAACCACGTCGGCACCAACGCCATCGGCACCGCGCTCGTCGCCCGCAGGCCCATGCAGGTCTACTCGGCCGAGCACTACGTCCGCTCCCATCACGCGTGGACGTGCGCGGCGGCGCCGCTGCACGACCCCCGCGACGGCAGGCTGCTCGGAGTCGTCGACCTCTCCGGCCCGGCCGCGACCGTGCACGCCACCACGCTCGCGCTGGTCGACGCAGTGGCGAAGCTCGCCGAGTCGCAGCTGCGCAACGCCCACCTCGCCGAGCTGGAACGCCTGCGCGCCGCGGCCCTGCCCGTGCTGTCGAAGGTGCCGGGCCGCGCGATGGTCACCGACGAGCACGGCTGGGTCGCCGCCGTGTCCGGGCTCGCGCCACTGGATCGCGTGCCGCTGCCCCGCGGCTGCGCACCGGGCGAGGCATGGCTGCCCTCGCTCGGAACCTGCCTGGTCGAGCCGGTTCCCGGTGGCTGGCTCGTGCGGGTCACCGAGCACGACACCGAGCGCGGGACCACCAGGGCCGTGCTGGACGTTCGCTCGCCGAGGGACTGCACGCTCACCGTCGCCGGACCGAGCGGCACCTGGTCCTACCCGCTGAGCCCGCGCCACGCGGAGATGCTGTACGTCCTCGCGTGCCACCGCGACGGCCGCTCGGCCGCGGAACTGGCGCTGGACCTCTTCGGCGACGCCGAACGCACGGTCACCGTGCGTGCCGAGATGTCCCGGCTGCGCAGGCGGCTCGGCACGATCCTCGCGCGCAGGCCCTACCGGTTCGCCGACGATCTCGAGGTGGTGCTCGAACGGCCGGAGGCTCCCGAGCTGGTGCTGCCCCACTCGACGGCCCCGGCGTTGCGTAACCCGTAGGTGCGCCTCCCAGTACGCACCCTGGGCGCATCACAGCCCCGCCACGATCTTGGTCCGTTCGTGGAGTCCGTGGTTGTCGTTGCCGGGACTCGGCTACGGTCATGCGGGTGCTGGAACTGGGTGGAGGAACGCGATGACGAGCACCGTGACCCCTCGTGGTCCGGGTGTGCCCGCACCCCCTGGGCAGCCGGTGCCCCCGGAGGAGCCGCGCGGTCAGCGTTCGGGGCTCGCCTGGCTGCTCGAACTGCCGGGCAACGCCGTCCGCGGCATCGCCCGGTCGGCCGCGACCAGTCCCGGCAGGCTCTCGCTCATCGCGACCGGACTCATCGTGCTGGCCCTGCTCACGGGCGTGATCGGTACGGTCTCCGTGCAGAACCGCGCGAACACGATCGACGACCTGATCGACCACAGGGAACCGCTCGCGGCCTCCGCGCAGGAGGTCTACCGGTCGCTGTCCGATGCCGACGCGACGGCGGCGAGCGCGTTCCTCTCCACCGGCGCCGAGCCGCCCGAGTTGCGGGAGCGCTACGAGCTGGACATCGCCACGGCCGGCGCGGCGCTTGCGAGGGCGGCGTCCGACTCGGGCGGGGTCGCCGAGGCGGCGAGGCAGGTCGAGATCCTCAGCCAGCAGCTGCCGGTCTACACCGGGCTGATCGAAACCGCGCGGGCCAACAACCGGCAGGGCTTCCCCGCCGGCGCGGCCTACCTGCGGGAGGCGTCCGAGCTGATGCGGGCGAAGATCCTGCCTGCCGCGCAGGAGCTGTACGAGATCGACACGGACCGGCTCGTGGAGGAGCAGGACGACGCCACCGGTGTCCCGTGGCTCACCGCGCTGCTCGTGCTCGGCCTGCTCGGCGCGCTCATCGCCACGCAGATCTACCTCAAGCGCAAGACCAACCGCGTCTTCAACGTCGGCCTCGTGGTGGCCACGATCGCCGTGGGCATCGCGATCCTGTGGAGCGCCGCGGCGCTCACCGTGCAGAGCGTGCTCGTCAGCAGCGGGAGCAGCGACGGCACCGAGCAGTCCGACCTGCTCGTGCGCGCCAGGATCGCCGCGCTGCAGGCCCGCGCGGACGAGACGCTCACGCTCGTCGCGCGGGGCGGTGGCGAGTCGTACCAGGAGGAGTACGCGCAGCTGATGGGTCAGCTCGTGGGTGAGGACGGCAACGGCGGCCTGCTCGGCGAGGCGGCGGATCGCTCGGCTGGCCTGCCATCGGCCGGGCACGTCGACTCGGCGGTCACCCACGCGACCGCGTGGCGCGAGGCTCATGGCCAGCTGCGCGAACTCGACGGCTCGGGCAACTACGACGGTGCGGTGCAGATGGCGATCGACGGCTCACAGGACCGCACCGCTGCCGCCGCGTTCAACCGGCTCGACCGGGAACTGGCCGCCGCGATCGAGTCGGGGCGGCAGTCCTTCCTCGACGACACGACCAACGCCTCGCGCGCGCTGGTGCTGCTCGCGCCGGGCTTCGCGGTTCTTGCCGTGATCGCCGCGCTGGGCACCACGCTGGGCATCCGGGAAAGGCTGCGGGAGTACCGCTGATGACACCTACGAAACGACTTGGCGCCGCGCTGTCGGCGTTCGCCCTGCTGATCGCGGGCTGCGGGTCGCCGGGTGCGCCCATCGACCCGGCTCCCGTCGGCTCCGTCGAGCGGCCCCAGCCCGCCAACGCCGCCGTGGAGAACGACGTCGAGGGCGGCGGTTCCACCGACACCAGCTGCGACCCGACGGCGAGCCTTTCGCCGAACGGGTCCATCCAGTCCGGGTCCACGATGGACGAGATCCAGAAGCGCGGCTACCTCAGCGTCGGCGTCGACCAGAACACCTTCCTGTTCGGCTTCCGCAATCCCACCACAGGCGCGCTCGAGGGCTTCGACATCGACATCGCCAGGGAGGTCGCACGCGAGATCTTCGGCGACCCCAACGCCGTGCAGTTCCGGGCGATCACCTCGGCGCAGCGCATTCCCGCGCTGCAGAACGGTGACGTCGACATCGTGGTGCGCACGTTCTCGATCACGTGCGAGCGCCTCGAGGACATCGCCTTCTCCACCGTGTACTACGTCGCGGGGCAGAAGGTGCTCGTCGACAAGCACTCCACGGTGAAGGGCATCCAGGACCTCGGCGGCAAGCGCGTGTGCGCCGCCAAGGAGTCCACGTCGCTGAAGAACATCGCCGCCGCCGACCCGAAGCCGGTTCCGGTTTCGGTGGACGACTGGTCCGACTGCCTGGTGATGCTGCAGCAGGGCCAGGTCGAGGCGGTGTCCACGGACGACACCATCCTCGCCGGGATGGCCGAGCAGGATCCCACGGTCAAGATCGTCGGCGAGCGCTTCACCGACGAGCTCTACGGCATCGGCGTGCCGAAGGAGAACGAGGACATGGTCCGCTTCGTCAACGCGGTGCTGGAGCGGGTGCGCGGTGGCGCGTGGCAGCAGAGCTACAACAGGTGGCTGCTGGATCGCCTCGGCCCCGCGAGCCCGCCTGCCCCCAACTACCAGTGACAGCTCCCGGAGGTAGCAGCAGTGTCGGATGAGCCACGCCGTCCTCGGCACGCCGCGCCGGACGACGAGCCGGAGGGCAGCGGCTGGACGCAGCCACCGGAGGTCCTCACCGGCTCACAGCCGGCCCCGGCCGAGCCGCCCGCGCGGCCCGCGGCCCCGCCGCCCGCGCCGGTAGCGCCGAACACCCAGGTCATGACCCCGCACTGGCAGGGGAACAACGAGCCGCAGCCCACCAGTGTGCTCGCGGCGCCAGCTCCCGCGACGGAGAGCATCACGCCACCCGCGCCGCCGCCGGAGCCGTCCGGACCGGGCACGTTGCCAGACCCCGGCACCGAGAGCGTCCTGCCGCCGAGCACCAGCGGCGGCATCGTGCCCGGAACCGGCGCGGGCACGGGTCCCGGCACCGGGCCCGGCACGGGTTCCGGCGCGTTCCCCGGCACGTCCCGCCGCACGGGCTCGCGCACATCGCGCCGCGGCAGGCTCGGCGCGGGCCTGGTCGAGGTGCCGCAGGTGCCCTACCGCGACCCGGCGTCGGCGGTGCTGACGAACCCGATGGTCTCCGAGGAGAAGCGGTTCTGCGGCAACTGCGGCGCCAAGGTCGGTCGCGGCCGCGACGGTGCGCCCGGCAACCCGCAGGGAGTGTGCGAGAAGTGCGGCACGCGGTTCTCGTTCGTGCCCAAGCTCCAGCCCCACGAGCTGGTCGGCGGCCAGTACGAGGTGCTCGGCGCGCTGGCCTACGGTGGGCTCGGCTGGATCTACCTCGCGCAGGACCACAACGTCAACGACCGCTGGGTCGTCCTCAAAGGACTGATCGACACCGGCGACGCCACCGCGATGGCGGCCGCCGTCAACGAGACGCGGTTCCTCGCCGAGGTCGAGCACGCGAACATCGTCCGCATCTACAACTTCGTGCAGCACCCCGATCCCGACACGGGCACGTCCGTCGGCTACATCGTGATGGAGTACGTCGGCGGGCAGTCGCTGCGGCAGCTCGCGCTCGCCCACCACAGGGAGACCGGGCGCGCCGAGCCGCTGCCGATCGGCCAGGTGATCGCCTACGGGCTGGAGATCCTGCCCGCGCTGGGCTACCTGCACTCACAGGGTTTGCTCTACTGCGATCTCAAGCCCGACAACGTGATCCAGACGCACGAGCAGCTGAAGCTCATCGACCTCGGCGCCGTGCGCCGCATGGACGACTACTCCAGCCCGCTGTTCTTCACCACCGGCTACAGCGCCCCCGAGCTGCCGACGCGCGGCGCCTCGGTGGCCTCCGACCTGTTCACGGTCGGCCGGACGCTCGCGGTGCTGAGCTTCGAGTTCACCGGCTACACCACGAAGTACAAGACGACCCTGCCGAGCCAGGACGACGTCCCGCTGTTCAAGCTCTTCGGCTCGTACTACCGGTTCCTGCGCCGCGCGACGCACGCGGACCCGGACCGCCGGTTCGTCTCGGCCGAGGACATGGCCGACCAGCTCACCGGCGTGCTGCGTGAGATCATGTCGCTGGGCACCAGGAAGCAGCGGCCAGCGCCGTCCAATGTGTACGGTCCGGAGACCAACACGTTCGGCGTCGACATGGTGGTGCCGGAGCCGGGGCAGAGCGTGCCGCTGCCCGACCCCGCCGAGGTGGTCGCCGGGCTGCCGATCCCGCAGGTGCACACCGACGACGCCGGTGCGGGTGTGCTCGCCACGACGGCGTCGGCCGACCCGAGGACGGCCATCGAGGCGCTCGCGAACGCCCCGCGCGAGTCGATCGAGGTGCGGCTGCGCATCGTGCGTGCCCGCATCGAGCTCGGCGAGCTGGCCGAAGCGAACCGGCAGTTGCAGGCCGCGCAGTATCTCGCGATCAAGGCCGGGTACCCGCACGACTGGCGCATCGACTGGTACCGGGGGCTCATCGAGCTCGCGGGCGGCAGGCCGAGGGTCGCGCACGTGGCCTTCGACTCGGTGTACGACGAGTTGCCCGGCGAGATCGCACCGAAGCTCGCGATGGCCTTCAGCGCGGAGAGCGTGGGCGACTACTTCAACGCCTCCAGGCTGTACGAGCTGGTGTGGCGTACCGACCGCTCCTACGTGAGCGCCGCGTTCGGGCTCGCGAGGGTCTACCTCGCGCAGGGTGCGCGCGCGAGCGCGATCGAGGTGCTGGAGTCGGTGCCGTCGTCGTCGACGCACCATGTCGCCGCGCAGGTCGCCGCCATCAAGATCAAGACGAGGATCACGGGCGGCGGGGCAGAGGACACGAGGGAGCGCGACATCGTTGACGCGGGCGCCAGGCTGGAGCGCCTCGCGCTCGACGCCGAGCGCCGCACGCGGCTGTCGGCCGAGGTGCTGGAGGCCGCCTTCCACTGGGTCACCTCCGGAGGCTCCGGCAACGGGCGGGTGCAGGGCGCGAAGGTGCTCGGGTGCGACCTCTCCGAGCGGGAGCTGCGGTTCGGCCTCGAGCGCTGCTACCGCTCGCTGGCGAGGCTGGCGGGCAGCGCGGAGCAGCGGATCGAGCTGGTCGACAAGGCCAACGCCATCCGCCCCCGCACCCTCACTTAGTGAGCTCCACGATCGTGATGTCGGGCGGGGCGCCGACCCGCACGGGCGGGCCCCAGAACCCCGCGCCGCGCGTGACGTACATCTTCGTGTCGCCGAACGTGTAGGACCCGGCGACGGCGCCCTGCTGGAGGCTCACGGCGAGCTCGAACGGCGAGAGTTGCCCGCCGTGCGTGTGCCCGGCGAGCATCAGGTCCACGTCGTGTTCGACGGCGCCGGGCACGTCGCGCGGCTGGTGCGCGAGCATGACCACGGCGCGGTCGGCGTCCCTGCCCTCGACGGCCCTGGCCACGTCGCCGGGGTCCTGCCACTGGTAGCCGGTGTGGTCGTTGATGCCGGCCAGGTGGAACGTCCCGCCGTTGTGCTCGATGTCGACGTGCTCGTTGCGCAACGGCCGCACGCCCAGTGACGGCAGGTGGTCGAGCCACTGGCGATAGCCCGAGTAGTACTCGTGGTTGCCGGTGACGTAGAACGTGCCGTGTGTGCTGCGCAGGTCGCCCAGCGGCGCGGCTGCCTCCGCGAGGTGCTTGACGTCGCCGTCCACGAGGTCGCCCGCGATGGCGACGACATCGGGCCGCTCGGCGTTGATCAGCTCCACGATCCGCTCGGTGAACGAGCGGCCGACGATCGGCCCGAGATGCACGTCGCTGATCAGCGCGATGCGGCAGCCCGCCGCGCGCGGGTCGAGCCTGCGCAGGGAGATCGGTACCCGCGTCACCGTCGGCGCTCCCGTGGCGACTGTGACGCCGTAGCCGACGAAGCCCGTGGCCACCACGCCCGCCACCGCCGCGCTGCCCCTGGCCAGCACCACGCGCCTGCTGACGCCCCTCTGCTCGGCGTCCTCGCTCGCGGGCTCCGGCTCCCCACGCACCCAGCGACGCAGGAAGAGCCGCGGGATCTCCAGCACCAGCAGTGCCAGCAACAGGTAGAAGAACGTCGCCAGCCACAGGTAGCCGGGCCAGGCGAACCACTGCGCGATCGCCGGGTCGATGCTCGTGCCCAGCGTGAGCGCGGCGACCATCAGCAGCATCAGCACCACGAGCGCCGCAGTGCCGATCCGGCGGGCGCGCGTGCCGCGTCGGGTGGCGTCGGCCACCAGACGCTTCCACAGATAGACGTGTACGACGGCGAGCAGGGCGCTCGCCACGAGGATGAACATCAGGGGTTGATGTCCCAGTCCTCGCGTCTGCGGCGGGCCGACGCGGCGAGCTTGTCCAGCGCGTCCTTGTCGCCGTGTGTCGTGAAGTGCTCGACCCCCACAGTGACGAACAGGCCGCGCGCGCGAACCGCGACGGGGCCGTCCGCGGCGTCGAGCCTGCCCTCGGCGCTCGCATAGGTCTTGCGGCCCGCGACGCCGTCCAGCTTCGCCGAGATGAACAGCGTGGAGCCGACCGGCACCGGCCGCACGAAGTCGGTCTCCAGCTTGGCGGTCACCGCGGGCTTGCGCAGCAGGTTGCCGACCGCCGCGCCGAGGGCCTCGTCGAACGCGCAGGCCAGCAGCCCGCCGTGCGCCAGCCCTGGTGCGCCCTGGTGGGCCTCGGTGACGGCGAACTCCGACACCACCTCGGCGCCGTCGGTGACCGACGACTGGAGGTGGAGGCCCACCTCGACCTCGTCCCCGCAGCCGAAGCAGTGCGAGTAGTGCACCCCCAGCTTGCTGCCCGGCTGCGGGGCCTTGGGATGGGGAACGGCCGGCTCGGTCTCGACCGGCGGCCAGCTCTGTCCAGCGTTGCTCACCCGGTCAAGTTAGCCGGTTGCCGGTGCGGACGGCGTTGTGGTGCCGCTCTGGCACTGGCGCGAACTGACGATCCCGCGCATCGAGACGCCCTTGGTCTCCGGCAGGAGCAGCACCGGGACGGTGGCGATCGCGGCGGCTCCCATCAGGTAGAACGCCGGCCACAGGGTGTTGCCGGTGGCGTCGACGAGCGAGCCGACGACGTAGGGTGCGGTGCCGGCGAACAGCGCGGTCGACACGTTGTAGCCGATGGAGAAGGCGCCGTAACGGACCTGTGTGGGGAACATCGCAGGCAGGGTGGACGCGACGACGGCGAGGAACAGCACCAGGCAGGCGCCGATCATCGCCAGGCCGCCGACGAGCATGCCCGCGTTGACGCCGCCGTTCTCGCCCACGCTGTTCTCCATGAGCGTGAACGCGGGAATCGGGAGCACCAGGAAGCCCGCGCAGCAGGCGATGAGGATCGGCTTGCGGCCGATTCGGTCCGACAGGCTGCCGATCGGCACGATCACCACGAGCATGGCGAGGATCACGCCCATCACGATCAGCAGCGGCGCGTCGCCCTCCATGCCGAGCACGTCCTTGAGGTACGTCTCGACGTACGCGAGCATGATCCAGTCACCGACGTTGAGCAGGATCACCAGGCCGATGAGGTGCAGGATCGACTTCCAGTGCCGGGTGAGCAGCTCCTTCAGCGGCGACTTGGCGACCTTCTTCTGGTTCTCGATCTCGCGGAACACCGGGGTGTCCTCGAGCTTGTTCCGCAGGTAGAGACCGACGAGCCCGAGCGGGCCGGCGATCAGGAACGGGATGCGCCAGCCCCACTGCTGCATGGCCTCCTCGCCGAGGAGCACCGTCGAGAGCGTCACCACGCCCGCGCCGAGGAAGAAGCCGACGAGCGTGCCGAACTCCAGCCAGCTGCCGAGGAAGCCGCGCTTCTTGTTTGGGGCGTACTCGGCGATGAACGTGGCCGCGCCGCCGTACTCGCCGCCGGCGGAGAAGCCCTGCAGGGCGCGCAGCAGGATCACGAGCACCGCCGCGGCCGGCCCGATCTGCTCCCACGACGGCAGCAGGCCGATCGCGAACGTGGAACCCGACATGAGGATGACCGTCAGCGCCAGCACCCGCTGCCTGCCGAGCTTGTCGCCGAGCGGGCCGAGCACGAAGCTGCCGAACGGCCGGATGACGAACGTCACCGCGAGCACCGCGAAGGTCGCGAGGGCCCCCTCCGTCGTGCTGCTCGCGTTGAAGAAGACCTGGCCGAGGATGGCAGGCATGAAGCCGAAGACGCCGAAGTCGTACCACTCGATGCAGTTGCCCATCGCCGAACCGGCGACGGCCTTGCGGACGTCTTTCGGATCTGGTTCATAGGTCGCACCCTGTGGGCGGGGTGCTGCGTCCTCCGGCATTGGGGACCTCCCGGCACTGGCTTGCGTTGTTCAGTCAGTGTCGGAAAATTTCAACCTTGGTGCCACTTGGGCAACGGCTTTTGTCCGGAAGATGACGAGGCGCCGGGAGACATGGATCTCCCGGCGCCCCTTCGATCGCTCGTCACCCGTTCAACGCCGACATGGAGGTCCACTCCTCCCAGGAGTAGGTCCAGTCGTGGTAGTCGCCGTCCTCGGGGCCGAGTTGCTGAGTGCTGCCCTCGATCTCCACCGGGTCGCCGATGAGTGCGCTGTCGAAATACTCCTTGGCGTTGGCGTCGGACAGGTTGATGCAGCCGTGGGAGACGTTGTTCGACCCCTGATCGCCGACCGACCACGGTGCCGCGTGCGTGAACTCGCCGTTGTTCGAGATCCGCACGGCCCAGCTCACCTCGAAGTCCTCGTACCCGTAGCCGGGGTTGTTCATGAAGTACGTCGAGTGCTTGCTCATCACCACGTGCGTGCCGCTGTGCGTGACGCGACCCGGATCGGAGTCGAGCCCGAAGCTCGCCGGGTAGTCGGAGACCAGCTGACCGTCCCGGTACACCTGCATCCGGTGGGTCTGGGTGTTGGCCTTCACGACCTGAGAGCGGCCGATGGTGAAGTTGGAGGTCAGGTCGGCCTCCCCGTAGGCGCCGTCACCCATGGACACCCCGTAGATCAGCGCCTTGACCGCGACCTGCGTGCCCGGCTGCCAGTACTCCTTCGGCCGCCAGTGCACCGACGTGTCGCTCTCCAGCCAGGCCCACGAGCCCTCGGTCTTCGGGGTGGTCTCCACCGACAGCGCCCGCTCGACGGCGGCCTTGTCGGTGACCGGGCTGTCGAACGTCAGCGTGATCGGCATGGCGATGCCGTACGTCTTGCCGTCGCCGACGTTCAGCCGCCCGCCCATGGTCGCCGAGGGAGACACCGTGGTGAACGAGCCGGCGATCGGCGTCGTCTCGCCCTCGGAGTTCACGGCGGTGCCCGACCACGTGTACGTCTTGTCGTACCCGAGCGGCTCGGTGACCGACCAGCTCCGCTTGTCGCCGGCGAGCTCGCCCGCGACCTCTTTGCCCTCCGGGTTCTTCAGTGCCACCGTCTCGATGGTGCCGTCGGTGACCGAGACCTTGACGGGGTCGCGTGGTCCGACGCCCTGCGCACCGTCGGCGGGCTGCGCGACGACCTTGGCCGGAGCGGACTGGTCGTCGGCTTCTCCTTGTTGCTGAGGGCTTTCTCCTCCGCCGCCCTCACCCGAGCATGCGGTGAGCGCCAGCAGGAACGCCAGTACGAGCGCCAGCAGCCCGCCGGTGCGCCCGCCGCGTCCGAACCGCGGCCCCCGGTGTTGGTGTGTCACGTTCATTGCCCCCTTGATCTCCCCGTGTACCCCCACTGACGCCCGGTGAAAGCCGTTCGTTGCACCGGGAAAAATGTGACTGCCATCACATTCAGTGGGGTTGTAGTTCAGCTGTACGGGCGATGGTGCGGTTCCGCTCCGTGAGTGGACGCCGGGCTGCTGGGCGTTACCGTCACCCCGCCGGAAGGGTTGATCGCCGGAGGCGCGGATTATGCAACCTCCCGGAGAAGAGTCCGCCCAGTCGGACCAACCTGAGATTGCGGGGTTCGCAAACGGCCGGTAGCCGGTAGGCTGCCGGGTGGCCGTCGTTTTGCGTGTTAGTGGCTTCACACTCGCGGAACTTCTGACGCGAGCCCTGAGCCGCCGCGCTCTTTGCTCGTCTCGTTGGAACCGCCCGGGACGGCCAGGACATCGCTTCGGCGGTGTTCATGCGGAACAGCAACGAGGAGTAAAACGGTGGCGCAAGGCACTGTGAAGTGGTTCAACGCCGAGAAGGGCTTCGGCTTCATCGCCCAGGACGGCGGCGAGGGCGACGTGTTCGTCCACTACTCGGAGATCGAGGGTCGCGGCTTCCGCACGCTCGAGGAGAACCAGCGAGTGGAGTTCGAGGTCGGCCAGGGTCAGAAGGGGCCGCAGGCCCAGAAGGTTCGCGCTCTCTAAGCGCGTCACCCCCTGACTGCATCGAGCCCCCGGCGGAGTTTCCGCCGGGGGCTCGATCGTTTTCGCGTCGGTGTGTCCGCGCCTGTCAGCCGAGGCCGCCGCGGAGGGGCTGCTCCCACTGCTGACGGTCGAAGACGTACTGGTCGGTCTGCGGTTCGGGGTCGGGCGCCTGCGCGCGGCGCGGCTGGCGCAGGTCGGACGCGGCCTGCGCCTCCCACGCGAGACGCTCCAGCACCCATTCCTGGGCGAGCGCCTGCGGCGAGGTGCCGCGCTCGATGGCGAGGTCCTTCAGTTGCTGGCTGGCGATGAGGTTCATGCGGAGCTGGTAGACCTGCGCATCACCGAAGCGCCTGCCGGACCCGGTGCTCTCCGGGTCGGTTTCGGGCGCCAGTGCCGCGAGGTAGCTCGTCAGCTCGTGGTCTTCGGCGGCGGGGTCCGCGTCCTGCGTGGCGGCGCCGCGGTGTCGACCGCCGTTCACTGCCTTGAGGTTGGTGCGGCTGCTGAGCCGTCCGAATGAGGGAAGAGGCACCCGGACACGATAACGGTTGTGTCTCGGCCGCGATACGCCTGTGACCCTACCCACACCGCGTGTCGCGCTCTTTTCTCCGAAGTTGTGCCATCTGGAGTAGTCGCTTACCTGCCTGGCGCAGCAGGTGAATGCATTCTGTAGCCGACGGTCGTTTCCCAATGGGCAAGATCGAATTGGTGTGGAAATGGAGAGGCCCCCGCGCCAGGGGGAGGAACGCGGGGGCCGGAGGGGATCTCCACAGGCGCTGACCGGGGGTGTGTCAGCACGATGATTGTTACATGACATGGCCGGGCGCCGCGAGTGTTGCGTCCGAAAAAGGGCTCCGACCTGTCATTTCTCCGTTGCCGGAGCGACATTTCCGAACTGTCCCCGAATGGCCGCTCAAGTCCACGCAGCGTGCTTGGAGCTTCACTCTGCGGGGGGCTGTCGAGGGGTTCCCGTGCTGGCTAGCCTCGCGGCCAAGGTGATCCAGAAGCCCCAGGAGGAACCATGAGCGGGTCTGTGGAAGTGCGGCAGTTCCTCCTTCGTTACGAGGGAGAAGGGCAGGGTGCCGGGCTCGGCGGCGTGCCGGCGCAGCGGGCCGGGCAGGCCGACGCTCCGCGGGTCTCCGACGACCAGGTGCGAAGGGCGAGGCTCGCCGTGGCGCGAGGAGCCCGTGGGATCGAAGACTGCGCCCAGTTGCTGGACATGCTGGGACTAAAGCCTGACGACGACGGCAACGCGCCGGTGCAGCGCTAGCAGCGCGCTGGACAACCGCTGCCTACTGCGCGACGCCCAGACGGCGCCTCGCCACGCTGTCGGAAAGCCCGAGTACGACCCGGTACGAGGACTTCCCCCGCCTTGCGAGGCCGCCGTCTGGATCGCCGCTCGCTACGGGCGGGTTCTTCAGGGCACTCCTAGGCGTTGTGTGCCGGGCCCCCAGACTGCCCAGGTGCACACCCCCTGGTCGTGCACCTGGGCAGCACGAGGCTCAAGTTACTGGTCCAGACCCTCACGGGGCAATTGATTGCCGGTGGCAACAGTGTTTCGCCACAGGGTCTTTCGCTTTCGTAAACGTGACGACAAGGTTTTCGTAACGCTGTTGTCCCGTGCGGGGCCCCGCCGGGGCCTGCCGGTGCTCGCTCGGGCCGGAGGAGGGTTTGTGCAGGTCAGAGTTGATGGGGTACCCGCTGTGAATGGGGTTGTGGGGGTGTCCTAGACTAGTCATCGCTCCCAGGGAAAGACCTGAGAGCGCGGTCGGTCGGTTCGCCGAACTGGCCGGGCTCCCATCGTCTAGCGGCCTAGGACTCCGCCCTTTCAAGGCGGCAACGCGGGTTCGAATCCCGTTGGGAGTACGCAACACGGTAAGGCCCTGTGGCGCAGTTGGTTAGCGCGTCGCCCTGTCACGGCGAAGGTCGCGGGTTCGAGTCCCGTCAGGGTCGCCAGAGCGTTCGGCTGGAAGCCGGCGTATCCGGCCAGGTAGCTCAGTTGGTACGAGCGTCCGCCTGAAAAGCGGAAGGTCGCCGGTTCGACCCCGGCCCTGGCCACTCCCTCTACCTGCGAAAACGGCCCCCGTCGACCCCGGCGGGGGCCGTTTCATCTGTGGTCGTCTCAGTCCTCGTCTCATGCTTACCTTGCCAGCATGTGCTGTCCGCGGGGTTTCCGGGACGTGATGCCCATGATCGACGGTGGATGGAACAAAGCTGCGAGAACGCAGCCGATGCCGGGGACCAGGAGCGGGAAAACCTCGACCCAGTCGTTGTCCCCCCGGGCCGACATGACGATCATGATCACGACCGGGATCACGAGCAGCACCGCGCCGGTCACGATCCAGGCCGCTCGGCAGTTCCGGCGCCGCCGGAGCGCGTCGTCCACGCTGAGGACCGAGTACGGAACCATGTCACCGCACCGCGGACATGCGACGCTGCCGTGGCGCTCGCCATCTCGTGGACGTTGAACGGGAAACCGGTAGCCCGAATAGGTCGTCCGTTGCGGCGCGAAGAAGCCACCCTTCACACTCACCCGGCAGCCGAGGCTGAACGACGCGTCGGGGCGCAATTCCGCGGGCGTCAACAACTCGCGTAGCCGGCTCATGACCACAACATCCGTTGGACTTACCCCTTTCCGGCCCGGTCGAAGGCCCGATCATCGCAACGAACGTCGCTCGCGGTCCAGTGGTTCACCAGCGGCGCCCTGTCGAGGAAGCAGTGAGCCTCCGACGCGAAGCTCGACCCCACGGGGCAGCGGACCTGTGGGACACGGTGCGGGATCCGGACCTGCACCGTCCCGCGTGACGGCTTCGTCGAGGTCGTCCTCGAGGGCCGCGGGGCGATCGGCCTCGCCGAGGGTGCGTGTCCGCCGCGAGCCCGCGCTCGGCTAAGTTGAGTGGCGAGTTCGGACGGCCGGTCCAGCGGACCGGTCTCCGGGGGTCGTTGACGCCCCCACATTCGGCATCGTCGAACGTCGAGGAGCGTCATGTTCACCCAGTACAAGGGGATGACCCCGCCTTAACAGGCCTTCCTTCTCCCAGCCGCCTGCTGCCGCAGGTGTTGCCTTCCACTCGGCTGTTGCCCGTTTCACCCGCGCCCGACGTGGTGCGCTCGAGGATGTTAGGTGTTCCGTGCCTGGTACTGCTGTGCTGTCCTTCGCCCGTCGACGTTTCGAGCGGCCGTCGTGGCTGTCTCCGAGGGTCGCCAAGACGGAGGTCCTTTCCGCCCTGGTCGTCGCGCTGGCGTTGATTCCCGAGGCCATCTCGTTCTCGATCATCGCGGGCGTCGACCCGAGCGTTGGGTTGTTCGCGTCGTTCACGATGGCCGTGGTGATCGCGGTCGTCGGAGGTCGTCCGGCGATGATCTCGGCCGCGACCGGCGCCATCGCTCTGGTGGTCGCCCCGCTGGCCCGCGAGCACGGTCTGAGTCACCTGATCGCCGCCGTCATCCTGGGTGGGCTGTTCCAGGTGGCGCTCGGCGCGCTGGGCGTGGCCAGGCTGATGCGGTTCGTGCCGCGCAGCGTCATGGTCGGCTTCGTCAACGCGCTGGCGATCCTCATCTTCATGGCCCAGGTGCCGGAACTGATCGACGTGCCGTGGCCGGTGTACCCGCTGTTCGCAGGCGGCCTCGCGCTGATGGTGTTCTTGCCGAGGCTGACCAAGGCGGTTCCGGCGCCGCTGGTTTCGATCGTGGTGCTCACCGTGCTCACCGTCGCCGCCGGGATCGCCGTACCGACCGTCGGGGACAAGGGCGAACTGCCGTCGTCGTTCCCGGCTCCCGGCCTGCCGGACGTGCCGCTCACGTGGGAGACGTTGCAGCTCATCGCCCCGTACGCACTGGCGTTCGCGTTGGTGGGGCTCATGGAGTCGCTGATGACCGCCAAACTGGTCGATGGCATCACCGACACACACTCCAACAAGACCCGCGAGGCCGTCGGCCAGGGCATCGCCAACGTCGTCACCGGTGTGTTCGGCGGGATGGGCGGGTGCGCCATGATCGGCCAGACCATGATCAACGTCCGCGCCGGCGGTGCCCGCACCCGGCTCTCGACGTTCCTTGCCGGTGTGTTCCTGTTGATCCTCTGCCTGGTGCTCGGGCCGGTGGTGTCCGAGATCCCCATGGCGGCGCTGGTCGCGGTGATGGTGCTGGTCGCCTTCAGCACGTTCGACTGGCACAGCGTCCGGCCGGCCACGCTCAAGCGCATGCCCGTGGGTGAGCTCACCGTCATGGCCGTCACCGTGGGGGTGGTCGTGGCCACGCACAACCTCGCGATCGGCGTGGTTGCCGGCACGATCACTGCGATGGTCGTCTTCGCGAGGCGGGTCGCGCACCTCGTCAACGTCACCGCCGTCGCCGACCCCGACGGCGGTCAGGTGGTGTACTCCGTCACCGGCGAGCTGTTCTTCGCCTCCAGCAACGACCTCGTCTACCAGTTCGACTACACGGGCGACCCGGAGCGCGTGGTGATCGACCTGACCGACGCGCACATCTGGGACGCCTCCACGGTCGCCGCGCTCGATGCCATCTCCACGAAGTACGCCGCACAAGGCAAGACCGTCGAGATCGTCGGCCTCAACGAGCACAGCGAGACCATGCATCGCCGTCTCAGCGGCGAACTCGCGGGAAACCACTGACCGGCCGCGATATCGGGTGATGGTCATCGGCCTGCGACCGGTTGACCTCCACCATGGTAGAGGTAGCACGCTGAACGCATGCCCTTCAACGACACCGAGCTCAAGTACCTCCGCACACAGCGCCTCGGCAGGCTCGCCACCGTGCAGCCCGACGGGACGTTGCAGGTGAACCCGGTCGGCTTCCGCTACAACGCCGCCACCGGGACCATCGACATCCGTGGTTACCACATGGCACGGAGCCGGAAGTTCCGCAACGTGGCCGACAACGGTCGCGTCGCCTTCGTCGTCGACGACATCGCCTCGGTCGAGCCGTGGCGCGTGCGCTGCCTCGAGATTCGCGGACGTGCCGAGGCGATCGACGCCGGGCTGGACGGGCCGTCCGAACTGGACGGAGCGATCATCCGCATCCACCCCGAACGCATCATCGGCCTCGGCCTCGACGACCTCGAGACCGAGCCGCACGACACGGAGTCCGGTGCCCGCGACGTCGGTTAACCGGTTGAGCCAGGCCGGCTTCGCGCGGTAGGAATCGAAGCCATGGCCGACTTCGCCTGGCTCGGTGAGCCGATCGACGCCCGCAAGCTGTTCCAACCCGAGCGAGCCGAGTTGCTCGCTCTGCTTGGCGGACTCGACGCCGCGGACTGGTCGCGCACCGCCGTGCCGGGGTGGAGCGTCCGGGATATCGCGTCCCACCTGCTCGGCGACGACTACGGCCGCCTGGCCCGCGACCGCGACGGGCACGGCGGGCCGGGGCCCCGCGACGGGGAAGACCTCGCCGGCTTCATCCATCGCATCAACCAGGAGTGGGTCGACGCCTGCGCCCGCCTCAGCCCACGGTGCCTCATCGACACGCTCACGCTGACCGGCGACCAGATCGCCGCGCTCTGGCAGGGCAGCGACCCCGCCGGGCGCAGCCTCGGTGTCTCGTGGGCCGGGGCCGATCCCGCGCCGCTGTGGCTGGACTGCGCTCGCGACCTCACCGAGTACTGGGTGCACCGGCAGCAGATCCGCGAGGCAGTCGGCCTGCGGCCTGACCTCGACGAACGGCTCCTCCTGCCCGTGCTCGACACGTTCCTGCGGGCCCTGCCGTTCACGCTGCGCGACGTCGCCGCCGTGCCGGGCACGCGCCTCGACGTCAACACGCTGGGGCGCACGTGGAGGGTGACGGCCACGGCGAACGGATGGAGCCTCGGTGAGGCGTCGGCCGGTGAGCCCGCCGCGATGGTGCACGTCGAGGCCGACACCCTGTGGCGGTTGTGCACGCGCGGGATCGAACCGGAGGACGCCATCGCGCGCAGCCGGATCGAGGGCGACCAGCGGCTCGGGCGAGCGGCGTGCCGGATCGTGTCGATCATCCGTGACTGAGCGGCAGTACCGCACGTTGCCCGGCGAGTGCCCGCAGTTCGTGGCGGGCAGTCCGGCGCGCGTGATCCGGAAGCTGGATCGGTCCACCTGAGGGAGACGTTCGTCAGATGTGGCCCCGCGTGGTCGCGGAGGTGGGCATGATGCGGTGATGACGGAAGTTCGGGAAGGGCTCGATCCGGCAAAGGTGGAGGACTTCCTGCGGGAGGAGCTGGCCCGGGGTGACGCGGCGCTGGCCCGCACGGAGACAAAGGCGAGCATGCTCCTCGCGGTGTTCAGCCCCATCGTCACCGTGGGCCTCGCTCTGCTGCCCGGTGCCACGACGCCGTTGCCTGCGCTGCTGGCCTTCTGGGCCGCGCTGACGTTGCTGGCCACCGCGCTGTTGCTGTTGCTGTGGAGCGTGCGGCCCCGGCTTCGCGGGAGCGGTTTCGCCGTCTACGGGACCCTCTCCGACGCCGAGCTCGCCGAGCGGATCACCGACCTCGCGCGGGATCCGCAGCGCTGGCATCGCGAACGGCTGCTCGCGGTGGTGCGGCTCGGGGCGAAGAAGTTCCGCCTGTTGCGGGTGGCGACCAACCTGATCATCGCCGCGCTGTTGTGCGCGATCGCTGCCGGTGTCGTCGCCGCCTCAGCCTGACCTGGTGAGGCTCGTCGACGCACGCACCACCAGCTCGGGTTCGAACACCACCGTCTGGCGTTCCACCGGCTCGTCGCTGTCGCCGTCGCCGGTCTCGGCGATGAGCAGCTCGGCCGCCGCCCGGCCCAGGCGCCGGGCTGGCTGGCGCACCGACGTGAGTGGAACCGCGGCGGCGCCCGCGAACTCGATGTCGTCGTAGCCCACGATCGCCAGCTCGTCCGGCACGCGGACGCCCGCCGCGACCATGCCCTGCAGCACGCCCAGCGCCAGCAGGTCGTTCGCGCAGAACACCGCGGTCGGCCTCGGGCTCATGCCGAGCAGGCGGGAGGCGGCGTCGCGGCCGGACGCCACGTCGAGCTCGGAGGTCTCCAGCACCGACAGCCGCGCCGCGCAGGCGTTGAGCACCGAGCGCACGCCCGCCTCGCGGTCGCGGCACTGGGCCAGTATCGACGGGCCGTTGACGAAGGCGATCTCGGTGTGCCCGGTCTCCACCAGGTGACGAGCCGCGAGCGCTCCACCGGTGACGTCGTCGACGGACACGGAGCTGGCCTCGTCGGCGGGCACCCTGCGGTCGACGAACACGTACGGGATCTCGCTGCGCCGGAACGTCGCCAGCGCGGCGCCCGAGGTGTCGACGGGGCTGAGCAGCACACCCCTCACGCGCTGCTCAGCCAGCATCGACAGGTACGAGACCTCGCGGTCGGCCTGGTGGCCGCTGTCGCAGGTGATGACGTGCAGGCCCTCGTCCTGTGCGGTCTCCTCGGCGCCGCGAGCGATGTCGACGAAGAACGGGTTGCCGAGGTCGAGCACGAGCAGCGCCATGATGCGGCTGCGGCCCGCCCGTAGCTGCCGGGCCGACTCGTCACGGACGTACCCGAGCTCCTGGATCGCCGACAGGACCCTGGCCCTGGTGCTCGCCGATACCATGTGCGGGCGGTTGACGACGTTGGACACCGTGCCGATCGAGACCCCGGCGCGTCGCGCCACGTCCTTGATCCCGACCAATGTGTCCCCTCGGTTCGCGCTTCGCCGGAGCCTATCATCGGTGTGAAACGATTCATGAGTCAACGGTTCGGTAAGCCCAGTTCGGGTGGTCGTGCGTGCCGTGTCGGCTGGACTTGTTGCCGATCTTGCTAATACGTTTCAACGGCGTTTTCCCGTCGGCGCGAACGGGTAGCCGGGCGCCGTGTTCAGGGGTACGAGTCTGCGGGCCCGCCTGTTCGTCGCGCAGCTGCGACTCACGCGGGCGAAGAAGACCTATGCCGACCTCGACTCGCTGCACCGCAGCATCGAGAAGAGCCAGGGTCCGGTTGCGGCGGGGCCGCCCGCCAAGCTTCGGCGGAGGCTGTCGGTGACCTGCCGCGAGGTCGACGGCAGGCCCTGCTACACCCTCGCTCCGAAGGCGCCGACGAGCAGCAAGCACGTGCTCTACTTCCACGGCGGCGCCTACGTCCACCAGATCCAGAAGGACCACTGGTCGTTCTTCGAGCGGCTCATCAAGCGCACCGGCTGCACCGTCACGGTGCCGATCTACCCGCTCGCGCCGGACCACAAGTCCGACGAGACCGTTCGCATGATCAAGGACGCCTACAACGAGCTGCTCGGCGACACCGACCCCGGTGATCAGGTGATCATGGGTGATTCGGCGGGCGGCGCGCTCGCACTCGTGCTCTCGGAGGCGCTGGAGGAGGCGCACGAGCCGCAGCCGAAGGAGCTCGTGCTGATCTGCCCGTGGCTCGACATCACCATGACCGATCCCGCGCTGCCCGAGCTCGACCGCATCGATCCCTACCTTGCCGTCGCGGGCCTGCGCGAGGCCGGCCGCCTCTACGCGGGCGATCTCGACAAGCGCGATCCGCTCGTGAGTCCGCTGTTCGGACCGCTGTCCAGCCTCGGCCGCGTCAGCGTCTTCGTCGGTACCCGCGACGTGCTGCTGGTCGATGCGAGGCGCCTCCGTGATCGCGCGCGGGACGAGGGCGTCGGGCTGGAGTACCACGAGTACCCCGGCATGTTCCACGCCTGGCTGCTCGCCGACATCCCCGAGGGGCGCGACGCGCTGGAGCGCATCGCTACGGTGGTCAGCCGCGTGCGCGAGTTCCCCCACGAGACCCGCGAGTCCCCCGCCTGAGCCCGCGAGTCCCCCGCTCCGACACGCGAGTTGCCCGCTCGGTCCCGCGAGTCCCCCGCTCCGACACGCGAGTTGCCCGTTCGGTCCCGCGAGTCCCCCGCTCCGACACGCGAGTTGCCCG